>DATHSR010000403.1:0-5367 GCA_035464035.1 Desulfotignum sp.
ACCGCTGGACCATATCCATATTGTCCACTCCACCCCCCTGTGGCTGGCCCGGCGCTGGCTGGCCCGGTACGGCCCAGCCAGAACCCTGGACCTGTGCCGGTCCATCAATCAGATCCCGCCGCTGACCCTGCGGGCCAATACGTTGAAAACCAGCCGGACCAGCCTGGGGACGGACCTTATTTCAGCCGGCTATGCCATTGCCGTGACCCGGACGAGTCCGGACGGCATCGCCCTCACAGGCCCCGGTACCCGTGTGGAACTGATCCCGGGGTATTCTCAAGGCCTGTTTCAGATCCAGGACGAGGCGGCCCAGCTGGTGTCCTTGATGCTGGATCCGCAACCCGGGGAAACGGTTCTGGATGCCTGTGCCGGCCTGGGGGGCAAAGCCCTTCATCTGGCCCAGCTCATGCAGGACACTGGACAGATCATTGCCCTGGATACCGATCCGCACAAACTCAAGCACCTGGCCACCGAGGCGCTGCGTCTGGGCATCACAAACACCCGGTGCCGGACCATGAACCTGCTGGATGCAGGCATCAAAGATTTCCCCGGATATTTTGACCGGGTCCTTTTGGATGCTCCCTGCACCGGACTGGGCGTGCTGCGAAGAAACCCGGATGCCAAATGGAAAAGGTCCCTTCAGGATATTCCCCGGATGGCAGCCCAGCAGAAACGACTGCTCACTGCGGCCGCCAACCTTGTAAAACCCGGCGGTGACCTGGTCTATGCTGTCTGCTCCTGTGAACCCGAAGAAAATGAACAGGTGGTGGATGCGTTTATAAAAAAAAGAAAAGACTATAGATTGACGCTGGATTCATATTTTAAAACCTATCCGGATCCCGGGGATATGGATGGATTTTTTGCGGCCCGGCTCCAGCGGATCTGACAGAAAAACTATTGATTGTTAACCCGATACCCTTTAATGTATCCAAATTTTAGTGAGAGGCGGGTCTTGCACCTTCATAAAAAATGCCCTCTGGACGCACAGATAACCACACAGGAGAGAGATCATGACACGCATCGCCCCATCCATTTTGTCCGCCGACTTCACCTGCCTGGGAAAAGAGGTCTCAGCAGTTGAAAAAGCCGGCGCCGACTGGATACATATCGATGTAATGGACGGCCGGTTTGTTCCCAATATCACTTATGGCCCCATCATTGTGGACGCCTGCAAACGGGCCACCGCCCTGCCCCTGGATGTTCATCTGATGATTGAAAAACCGGAGCTGATAATACCCGACTTTGCCAGAGCCGGGGCAGATTATATTTCCGTGCATGCGGAAACCTGCCCGCACCTTCACCGGACCCTGCAGCTCATCAAGGAGTTCAACATCAAGGCCGGCGTGGCTCTAAATCCGGCCACCCCCCTGTCCGCCCTGGATTTTGTGATCCCGGAACTGGATTTTGTCCTGATCATGACCGTCAACCCGGGGTTCGGGGGGCAGCAGTTCATTGAAGCCAGCATTGAAAAAATTGCTGCCCTGGCCGATCTGCTGGCAGTAAAAAACTCACAGGCCGTGATCCAGGTGGACGGCGGCATCAATGAAAGTACCATCGGCCGGGTGGCACAGGCCGGGGCCTCCTGCTTTGTGGCAGGGTCAGCCATATTCAATACATCCGACTACCACCACACCATCACCGCACTTCGAAACGCCGCAGAAAGGTAGCCCATGAACAGATTCATCATCACGGTGCTGGCCAAGGACCGGCCCGGCATCATCGCCCTTGTCACAAAGGTCCTGTACGAACTGGAATGCAATCTTGAAAATGTCAACCAGATGATTCTCCAGGATCAGTTTGCCGGACTGTTCCTGGTGGATGCCCCGGCAGATCTCACCCGGGACCGTCTCCACGCTGACCTGGACGTTCAGACCCAAAACTCGGGACTTGTGATCCATGTCACTTCGCTGGATGAAAAAAACGGCGCCCCTATGGGCGGTACAGGAGACATCTTCCTGATCACCACCATCGGACCGGACCAGAAGGGCCTGGTGGCAAGGTTTTCGGCCATCATCGCCCGGTACCATGCCAACATCATCAATCTCAAGGCTGTATTCAAGGGCGGGCCGGACCCCAGAAACAATGTCATGTCCTATCAGATATGGGTGACCCCGGACCTGGACACGGCTGCCATGTTCGGAGACCTGCGCCAGAAGGCTGAAGAACTGGGCCTGGATATCCGGATCCAGCACAAGAACATCTTTGATGCCATCAATAAAATATAGCAAGGATTCATCATGTTTGAAGATCATGAAATCATCACCACCATTGAAATGGTGAAAAACGAACATCTGGATGTCCGGGCCGTCACCTTAGGGGTCAGCCTGTTTGACTGCATCAGCCACGACCTGGACAGATTCAAGAAAAATATCCGGGCCAAAATCATCGGTCATGCATCTGAACTCAAGTCCGTGTGCGACCAGGTCGGGGACAAGTACGGCATCCAGGTGGTGAACAAGCGTATATCCATCAGCCCGGTCGCCCTGGTGGGGGCGGCTTTCTCACCCGACCAGATGGTGGAGATCGCCCATGAACTCAATGACATTGCCAAAACCGTGGACATCGATTTTATCGGCGGATTCTCCGCCCTGGTGGAAAAAGGGATGGCTGCGGGAGATAAAGCCCTGATTGCTGCCCTGCCCCGGGCGCTTGCCGAAACCCAGCGGGTATGTGCCTCCGTGAATGTGGCCACCACCAAGGCGGGAATCAACATGGATGCTGTCCTTCTGATGGCAAAGGCCATCAAGCAGGCGGCGGCCCTCACCGCCGATGCGGACGGCCTGGCCTGTGCCAAATTGTGCGTGTTCGCCAACATCCCTGAAGACATGCCCTTCATGGCCGGTGCCTTTCTGGGGGTGGGGGTGGCGGATGCCGTGATCAATGTGGGGGTATCCGGACCCGGCGTGGTGAAGCGGGCCATTGAACGAAATCTGGAAAACGGCCCCCTGACCCTGGGTGCCATTGCCGAGGTCATCAAAAGAACCGCCTGCAAGGTCACCCGGGTGGGGGAACTCATCGGCCGGGAAGTGGCGGCCAATCTGGGGATCCGGTTCGGGGTGGTGGACCTGTCCCTGGCCCCGACCCCCACGGTGGGGGACAGCATCGGCGAGATCTTCCAGGCTTTAGGGCTCAGTCACATCGGCGTGCCCGGCTCCACGGCAGCCCTGGCCATGCTCAATGACGCCGTCAAAAAAGGCGGGGCCTTTGCCTCCTCCCATGTGGGAGGGCTGAGCGGGGCCTTCATCCCGGTGAGCGAGGATCTGAACATCGCCCATGCCGCCCACCAGGGGTTCCTTTCCCTGGAAAAGCTGGAAGCCCTGACATCGGTGTGTTCGGTGGGGCTGGACATGGTTCCGGTGCCCGGTGACATCACCGAAGAAACCCTGGCCGGCATTATCGCCGATGAAATGGCCATCGGCATGATCAATGCCAAGACCACGGCCACACGGATCATCCCGGTCCCTGGAAAAAAGGCGGGGGACAGCGTGTATTTCGGCGGTCTTCTGGGAGAAGCCAGAGTCATGGCCGTTCCCCACATGGAACAGACCAATGCCTTTGTGCGCCACGGCGGCCGGATTCCAGCCCCCATCCACAGCCTGAAAAATTAACCCATGGCAGGCCCTGACACCCCATATCCAGGCCCAAAAACCATGGAGGCGAACCCTGCCAGAGACCCCGTCCGGGTGCAGTACAGCATTGTGCTGGTGATCACCCTGGTCCACTTTACCGGTGATTTTTATTCCTCTTTTTTCGCCCCGCTTTTGCCGGCGTTTGTGGACAAGCTGGGCCTGACCCTGGCCCAGGTGGGCCTGCTCACGGGCCTGGTGAGGCTTCTGGCTTTCATGATCCAGCCGGTGGTGGGATACCTGTCGGACCGGTATGAAAGCCGGTGGTTTGTTTTCACCGGGTTGTTTCTGGCGTTCTTCTGCATTCCGTTTTCCGGGGTGGCGCCCAATTTCTGGATCCTGCTGCTGGTGCTCTGCCTGGGATCTTTAGGGTCCTCTATGTTTCACCCGGCCACCACCGGCATGGTGCCCCTTTACAGCGGCAACCGCACCGGTTTCTGCCTGTCCATCTACAACACCGGCGGCACCTTTGCCTTTGCACTGGGACCGGTGTTCATCACCTGGTATGTGGCCCGTTTCGGGCTGACGGCCATGCCCTGGACTGCTTTGCTGGGACTGGTGGCATTTTTGTTCTGCGCAAAATACCTGCCCCGGCCCAAAAGCGAAAACCTGTCCCGCCTGGGATTTTTCAAATCCATCAAAGACACCATGGGGGATGTGTACAAAATCATTTTTCTCATCTGGCTGGTCATGTTCCTGCGGGCCGTCACCGGTCAGGCGTTCATGACTTTCATGCCCATTTTTCTGGCGGACACGGGGCACCCGTTGCCCAGCGTGGGACTGATCGTGGCGTTTTTCATCGTGGCTGGGACCTTGAGCGGATTGATCGCCGGATACCTGGCGGATCGAACCGGGTTTAAGATAATCTTTTTCATCTCCCATCTGCTCATGACCCCGGCCCTGCTGCTCTATGTCTACCTGCCCGGCCCGTTTGTGTTTCTGGGAGCGTTTGCCGCAGGTTTTTTTGTACTGGCCTCCCTGCCTTTGGGCGTGGTCATGGCTCAGAAACTGGTCCCCCGTTCCCGGGCCATGGTTTCCAGCCTTATGATGGGGCTGGCATACGGCCTGGGCGGTGCCATCTCACCTTTCGTGGGAAGCCTGGCAGATATTTTCGGTATAGAAACCGTGCTGGTATACATTTCATTTATCCCGCTGATCAGCCTGATTTTCATTGCCCGGTTTCCCAGGGTGATCTGATTCTTATGGCGAAAGTTGTTCTGGTCCAGCCGCCCATTGAAGATTATTATCTGACAAAAAAACGTACCATCCCCTATGGGCTGCTTTCCATTGCCGCAGCCCTGAAAGATCACGGTTTTGATGTCTGCATTCTGGACGGCCTGGCCACAGACAAATCCAGGCCTCTGGCAAGACCTGCGGTGTTCGCCCACCTGGACGAATACTACGGCCGGCCGGACCTGTCGCTGTTCTGTCTGTTCCACGGGTTTCGCCACTTCGGCTACAGCCTGGACCACATCGCGCTTCAGGTGCGGCAGCAGGCCCCTTTTTTGGTGGGGATCTCTTCTCTGTTTACCGCCTACCACGATACGGCCATGGCAACTGCCGCCGCCATCCGGCAAAGAAACCCCGGCGTTCCCATTGTCATGGGGGGGCATCACCCCACCCTGTTTCCCGGGGATGTCGCGGCATCCCCGGTGGTGGATTATGTGATCCAGGGCGAGGGAGAAGAACCCCTGCCCCTGCTGTGCCGCGCCCTGATCAACGGCACGCCTGTGTCAGATGT
>DATHSR010000404.1:0-5043 GCA_035464035.1 Desulfotignum sp.
GGCGATTTTCCGGATCTGGTTGTGCTGCTCCCGGTAGATGATATAGGCTTTGGCAGTTCTGTAGAACGGGGAGTCCAGCAGAACCCGTTCCACGATGTCCTGGATCTCCTCCACTTCGGGGACCGGTCCCAGCTGCAGGTCCCGGGCCAGGGTCAACACCCTCAGGGTGAGCCGTCTGGCTTCCCTGCCGTTGAACTCTCCGGTTGCATTTCCTGCTTTTTCAATGGCGCTGGTGATTTTTGACGAGTCGAATGCAGTGACCCGTCCATCCCGTTTCTTTATTTGTTCAAACATGGTCCCACCCCTTGAAATCAGATTGAAATTGACATATTCTCACACCATTCAGGCACCCTGTGCCCTGATGACCGGACTGTGTGGCTGATGTAGATCAAACTAACCAATATGTTGTTGTCTGTCAATAAAAAAATACAATATATTGTGGTATAAACAAATAACCCATGAAAAGAAACCGAGGCTCCATGCATCTGGAACAAAATCTGTTTTTCAGAAAAACCATCACGCCCTGGTATGATGCCGATACTGCCTGCTGGATCGTTATGGGACTGATGTTTCTGGTGTTTCTGTTTGCCCTGGGCGGCATGGGCGTGGCATGGACAGATCCGGATATGGCCGCGCATGTCTGGTTCCCGGGGACACTGGCGGGGTTGTCTTTGTTTCTGATGGTCAAGACAGGACTCCGGCTGCTGGGACGGCTCAAAAATGATTGACCCGCCGCAAGTCAGGACTGGTGGATCAACACCTCCAGCAGGTGGTGGAGAATTTTAGCGGTCACCCCCCAAATCACTACATCTTCAAACGGGTAGGTCAGATCCAGGACCGGGGGGGTCTGCCCCAGATAGCCTTTTTCCTTGTGCAGGGTCAGCAGGTGAACCACGGGAATGTGAAACACCCGTCTGATTTCGGCCGGATCAAACCAGAGGCGCTCCCGCTGGTTCCAGATGCCGGCAAAAGCCTGAATATCCTTGTCATTGATGGTCTGAAAATGGCCGATGGAGCCGATGACCTCCACATTTTTCGGATGAATGCTCAGCTCCTCCTTCAGTTCCCGCAACGCGGTGTCCAAAGGGCCGTCATCTGTCTTATCCACATGCCCGCCGGGAAACGCCATCTGATTCCGCCAGGGATACCCCGCCACATCCGCTTTCTGGATGAACAGCAGTTCCGGACTGGTCTGGTTCAACAGGAACAGGGCCATGACGGCTGTGGGATCAAACCGGTCCGGGTCAGGGGGAGACGGGTGTGGGGCTTTTCCCAGGGCGGTTATGATTTGCTGACGGCACTGAACAGGATTCACGGTGTTTCTTTTCATGATCAACAGCGATACCCGCAAGGGTTAAGGATCTGTTTTTTCAAACCCCACCACTTCAACGGTAAAGTTTTCCAGGTTGTGGGGCAGATCGGAAAATACCAGCATGAACGGCACTGAGCTGCCGGGCATGACCACAGCATTGATATCGGTCATTTCCCGGGGGGACTGCAGCTGGTCCAGGATGTCGGAGATAGTGCCGGTTTTTAAAACCGCCTCAGGCACAACGTTGCCGCAGATGGCCGTCTGGGTAATGGCAGCGGTTTTTTCTTTCTGAAACAGGGTGCCTTTTACCTGGATACGGCGGTAGGGAACCTGGGAAGGGTTTTCAATCCTGCCGGTGATGATGAACAGTTCTCCGGCAGTGTCATTGGTGAGGAACCGGCCGGTGACGGTTTTCTGATCCGGAACCGGGTCCGGGGCCGGTAAGGGTTCAGACGCTTTCTGGGGCAGGTACTGCTGAATCTGGATTGCCGGCAGAAAAGGGATTTTGTATCCCAGGCTGCCGGCGGCAATGTAACCGCCTGCCGCCAGAAAAAAGATCAGCACCAGCACCAGAGCAGGGACCTTGAGCACGGATTTTTTTCTGGAGGATGGTTCGGCAAATCCCGTCAAAGATCCCTCCGGGTCCAGAGGCTGGATCAGTGATGCCCGGGCCGGGCGGCGGGGCGGCGGTGGTACGTCGCGGGAAGGTGTAAACCGATCGGGCGCATCTGTATCAATCGTTTTTTCATTCTCAGCTTCCACACCTGTATCATCAAATCCGGGGGCGTCAGATGTGACATCCTCTGTTTCAGGGTCCCTGGATTCCGTCACCTTTTCCTGCGGGGGGGCAGACAGCACATCTGGGTCTGAAGGTGACCGGGCCCCGGAATCTGCGGCATGGGTCAGCGGGGGGAACGCTGTAAATACATGTTTGCACAGGCTGCAGCGCACCCGGGACCCTTCAATCTGGAGCAGGGATTTATCCAGTCTGAAGCGTGTTGCGCACTTTTCACAGGTGATGATCATGGTGCGGTTTCCTTATAGCTTCAGATCATAGATTTCAGGCAGGTTGCGGTATTTTTCATCATAATCCAGTCCATAACCGACAATAAATCCTTTTTCAAGGGAAAAACCGGCATATTTTATATCGATTTCATTTTTCCGCCGTTCATGCTTGTCGATAAGGGTACAGACAGCCACAGACCTGGGTTTTGACAGGTTGACATGCGCAATGAGTTTAACCAGGGTGTTGCCGGTGTCCACAATATCCTCCACCAGCAGGATGTCCCGGTCCTTAAATTCCAGATCCGGCTGTTTGGTGAACACGATCTGCCCGGTGGAACAGGTGCCCGCATAGGAGGATGCCCCTATGAAGTCGATGTCATGGTCTGTTTTGATCTGCCGGCAAAGATCTGCCATGAAAACAAAGGCACCTTTTAAAATGCCCACCAGTATCAGGTTTCTGCCCTGATAATCCCGGGTGATCTGGTCTCCGATTTCCCGGATTCTTTTCTGGATGGCCTGCCGGGAAATCAGGGGGATGAAGTCAGGCATGGTGAGTTACAACCCTGTGGTTTTAAGTTCCTGAATCAGTTGTTTCTGTTTTTCGGTCAGTTTTCTGGGCATCTCTATATTAATCACAACAAACAGATCTCCGCAACCATTTCCTTTCATATGGGGAATGCCGTGCCCCGGCAGGCGCATTTTCGCCTTGTGGCTGGTCCCGGCCGGCAGGGTCAGGTGCATGGTTTTTCCGGAAGGGGTGGGAATTTCCAGCTTGTCCCCCAGAAGCGCCTGGGTCAGTTTCACAGGTTGGGTGATAAATACGTCGTTTCCGTCGATGGAAAAGCCTCCCGAAGACACCGGGTTGGATTTGATATACAGATTTCCGGCCGGGCCGCCGCCGGGGGAGGCTTCCCCTTTGCCCGGGAGCCGGATTTTCTTGCCCCGGGTCAATCCCTTGGGTATGTTGACCTCAATGGCATTGGTCTCTCTCCCCTGACTGATGGTGATGGTTTTTTTGGTGCCGTGAATCAGCTCTTCCAGGGTCAGCGGAATTTCATACTCAATATCTTTACCCGGTGTCCGGGGATGTGTCTGTTGGCCGAAACCGCCGCCCACATTCTGAAAAAAGGGATTGCCGCCGGAAAAACTGGTCCGTCCCCGGGGACCGGACTGTCCAAAGGAAGCGGAAAATCCCCCCCTGCCACCGCTGAATCCGAACTCCTTTAGAATGTCCCCCAAATCAAAATTTCTGAAAATGTCTTCCTGGGAATAGCGCTGCTGGAAATCGGCAGATCCATAAGTGTCATATTGTTTACGCTTTTCAGGATCACTGAGCACGGCATAGGCTTCACTGATTTTTTTGAACTTGTCCTCCAGGGATTTATCCCCTTTGTTCTTGTCGGGATGATATTTCATGGCAAGCTTGCGGTAGGCTTTTTTGATTTCCCCGGGGCTTGCCGTTTTTGTGATGCCAAGAATATTGTAATAATCATCGGCCATTTTTCCCTCGCAACATCTTTCGTAAAATGGTTCACATTGTTTTTTACGCTAAATGATAAGCGCCAACCCGTCCAAGTCAAGCGGATTTCTGGGTGTTCACTGCGGCAATGGCCACCATGAGAACCGAGATGGCCGCAGGGGTCATGCCATCGATCCGGGATGCCTGGCCCAGGGTTTTGGGTTGAATTTTTTCCAGTTTTTCCCTGATTTCATTGGACAGCCCGTGGGCACGGTGGAAATCCAGGTGCGCCGGGATCCGGATCCGCTCCAGGTCCTTGAATTTTTTGATCTCATTGAGCTGGCGCTGGATATAGCCTTCATATTTGATTTCAGTCTCCACCTGTCTGGCCACCCGCAGGGAAACCGGCGCCATGGGCGGTGCCATTTCCATCAGGTCCTGATAGCTGAGTTCGGCCCGCTTCAACAGCTGGGCCAGCTTGACGCCGGTGGTGATGGGATTGCTGCCCAGAGAGGCCAGGTAATGATTGGCGGCCGCATCAGGTTTGACAACGGTCTGTTTCACCCGCTGGATCTCTTTGCGGGTCTGCTGTTCAATTTCCCGGCAGAACGCCAGGCGGTCTGCATCGATCAGGCCGTATTCATGGGCGATCCTGGCCAGCCGAAGGTCGGCATTGTCTTCTCTGAGCATCAGGCGGTATTCCGCTCTGGAGGTGAACATGCGGTACGGTTCGGTGGTGCCCCGGGTGACCAGGTCATCCACCATGACCCCGATATAGGCCTGAGACCGGTCCAGGACAAAAGGGGGTCGCTTCTGAATTTTACAGGCCGCGTTGACACCGGCCCACAGTCCCTGGGCCCCGGCTTCTTCATACCCGGAGGTGCCGTTGATCTGTCCGGCCAGAAAGAGCCCCGGAATGCGCTTGGTTTCAAGGCAAAGGGTCAGTTCCAGGGGATTCACGTAATCATATTCAATGGCATAGGCCGGCCGCATGATCCGTGCCTGTTCCAGGCCTTTCACCGACCGTACCACCTGGTACTGAATCTCCAGGGGCAGGCTGTTGCCCAGGCCGGATGCATAGATCTCCTTGGTATGAATTCCTTCATACTCCAGGATGATATGGTGGCTGTCCCTGTCCGGGAACTTGACGATCTTGTCTTCAAAGGACGGGCAGTATCGGGCGGACTGCCCCTTGATATGGCCCCCGTAAAGAGCGGAATGCTTCAGGTTTTTTCTGACGATGTCGTGGGTGGTCAGGTTGGTGTCT
>DATHSR010000405.1:0-5295 GCA_035464035.1 Desulfotignum sp.
TGCCGTCATTCTCAATGTCACATGATCCGGTTAACCATCAGTCCCGGAAATTTTCATGGGAAACAGGATCACGGAAAGTGATAAAAAGAGCACATGTGTCTTTTATAGTATTTTTTAGTCATTATTTTTATACAAATGACATTAAATTTAAATTTTTATTGATTTAAATATCTAATTATGACATTAATGACCTGTCTTGACCAATCTCCTAAACGGAAAGGCAGATTAGGATATTTCGCGATTGCATCACGCATGCTGTTAAAGGAGAAAAAAATGAAGAAAAAAAATATTGTCCTGTGGATCGGCGCATGTTTTTTAATCCTGGGTCTGACAGCGGGTGTTCAGGCCCAGGCCAAAAGTCTGATGATGGCCACCACCACCAGCACGGACAACACCGGGCTGCTGGAGTACCTGGTTCCCCACTTTGAAAAAGAGACCGGAATCACATTGAAATGGACATCTACGGGCACGGGCAAGGCACTGGCTTTAGGGCAGAACTGTGACGTGGATGTGCTGCTGGTCCATGCACCGGACGCAGAGAAAAAATTCATCGACAGCGGGTATGGCAAGGATAGAAGAGAAATCATGTACAATGATTTTGTTTTCATTGGCCCTGAAAACGATCCGGCCGCTGTTAAAGGAAAAAGTCTGACAGAGGCGCTTACAACCATTCATGACAAGCAGGCCCTTTTCATCAGCCGTGGGGATGATTCCGGTACCCACAAAATGGAACTGGGTCTCTGGGAAGGCGCAGGCCTTCCGGTTCCCGACCGTGAAAACTGGTACATCCAGGCCGGACAGGGCATGCTGGCCACCATAATGGTGGCCCAGGAAAAAAAAGGATATACCCTGACGGACCGGGGTACCTATATCAAATACAAGGCCCAGAACGATGGGAATCCGCCGTTGAAAATTCTGGTGGAAGGCGACCGGGAGCTGCTGAACCAGTACAGTGTGATCACCCTCAATCCGGACAATTGCCCCAATGCTGCATATGAACTGGCCCTGCAGTTTTCAGACTGGATGGCATCCACTGCCGGGCAGGAGCTGATCGGCAGCTTCCTGCTGATGAATGAAAAACTGTTTTTCCCCAATGCACAATAAGGTTGTCCGATGATTCGGGTGTGATTGAAAGACCGATTTTGTGAGTTTCTGTTTCGGCCCGGCCGGTGGAACCGCCGGGCCGTTTTGTATTTTCTGTCATTTCAGGTGTTTCAGTGGGACCGGCCGCTGGTCGGTTGTCTGGATATGGCGATGGCCGAGCCCTTTTTCATGTATGCGGATAGACCATCTTTCCGGTCATGGACAGGTCATATCCCCCATATTTTTCAGCGGTTTCCTGGATCACCTTGCCTTTGAGCAAAGACAGAAAAAGCTGGATACCCTGGTCAAAAAACTTGTCTTTGGCCACCACCAGGTCGCACCGCTCCCAGCACACCGGAAGGAAATCCAGGCCCAGGATATTGGCCACCGGCCGGATGGCCGGCCCGGCGTCGGCTCTGTGGTTGAGAATTTCCAGGCCCACATCCATGTGCCGGGACACGGTGGTGTCATATCCCTGAAGGGTGTCGCCGGTGATGTTTTCGTCGTTTAAAAGTTTGTCAAACAGCGTGCGGGTGCCGGTGCCCAGCTGACGGTTCACAATGCAGATGTCCTTGCTGCAGAGATCTTTCACCGACCGGATGTTTTTTGGATTTCCCTTCTGGACCAAAATTCCCTGTTCCCGCATGCAGAAATTCACCACCGCCGGCATCTGGTGCATTTCATCCTTGAGGAATGGAAAGTTGTACTCATTGTCGTCGCTGATCAGGTGGCTTGAGGCGATGTGGCACAGGTTCTTTTTCAGGGCGTTCAACCCTCCCATGGATCCGGCCATGCCGAACATGGCCATGTGGTTTTCATGCTTGATATTGAAGGTGGCGATGAGTTTGTCCAGCAGCAGGTCGTTGCTGCCGGCGATCAGCACCAGGCCGTGGTAGGGGGGGAGCTGGGCGGCCTGGGGAAAATTCTGGGTGCCCGCTTCCACCCACTGCCGGACCAGGTTGATGGGAAACAGCCATTTTCCGGTAATCTTGGTGGCCGGCAGCCCTTTTTCAGAAATCAGGGCGTACACCATTTTTTCATTGATATTCAGAAATCTGGCGATTTCTCTAGTGGTATAAAGCTCTCCCATTTCGTATCCCCTTTGTTTCAAGGTCAATTTGGTGGCCGTCATCATATAAGGGCGGATGTTTTTTGTAAAGAGCCGCAAAAGGTATTATTTGGAAGGAGTGCCGCCTGCCGGTTTTTTTTGCTTGACATACGGCGTATTCATATTTTAAGAGAGAATATCATCACTATCACATTGTTCCTGAAAGTTTAGCTGCGGCTGGGCTGTTTCTCCAACGGGGCGAAAAAACGGTTTCGCTAACATTGAATCCAAGGAGGGTATTTCATGGCCAGGAAATCCGGTATTCTGTGTTCAGTTTTTTTTGCCGGGGCACTGCTTGTTTTTGCCGCTTGCAGCAGTGACCCGGAAGTCGACACCCGGACGGTGCTGTCCCAGCCCAAAACCTTTGTGGGGTCACACTCGTGTAAAAACTGCCATCTGGAGCACTATGATTCCTGGCAGATGACCCTGCACAGCCGGATGCTCATCAGCGTCAAGGACAATCCCCACGCCATTGTCGCAGACATGAATCCCGACCTGATCCGGGCGGATCTCAAAAAGATCGAAGGCAAGCTCAAGACCCCTGTGGATGAGATCTACATTCCGGATCCCAGTGAGATTCTTTATGTGATCGGCACCCAGTGGAAACAGCGGTATATCGTGAAAAAGGGGGACACCTACCATGTGGCGCCGGTTCAGTACAACGTGGCCACCCGGCGCTGGGTCAACTACTATGACCATGCCTGGGAGGAAAGGGACTGGCTGGTGCGCTGCGGCGGATGCCATGCCACGGGCGTGGACCTGGACAACTATACTTTTTCAGAGCCGTCCATCGGGTGTGAAGCCTGCCACGGTCCCGGTTCCCAGCACGCGGCCATGCCCAGGACCGCGTTGTTCGAAAAACGCGACACCATCATCAATCCGGCCAAGCTCACCGCAGGGATAGCTGTCCAGATCTGCGGTTCCTGTCATACCCGGGGGAATGCCAGGCATCCCGACTATCCTGAAGCCGGGTGGCCGGTGGGGTATACACCGGGCATGGTTTTGGAGCCCATCTATGAATCTTCCTACGACAAGGCGGACATGCGGCGGCTGTATCCGGATTTTTCCTCCCGGTCTCATCACCAGCAGTACATTGACTGGATCCAGTCCGAACATGCCCAGCAGGGCGTGACCTGTACCTCCTGTCATTCGGTTCACCGGCTCGGCATCGCCCCCACGCGGTTTCAGACCAAAGAGGCCGGTTCCAGTCAGTGCCTGAGCTGCCATACCATGGTCAATGCCAACCGGGCCCACTCCATCCACTCCTTTGCCAACTGCCTGGGATGCCATATGCCCAGAATGGCCAGCACCGCCGAACCCAACGATATCCGGAACCATACCTTCAGAGCCCGGGCCCCGATGGAAACGCTCAATGACCCCGAACGTCCAAATTCCTGCCAGATATGCCATTATCACAAGGATGAGGATGTCCATGAGATGCAGCGCAAATATGAAATCTTAACCCAGCTGCCCAAACCCCAGGGCCAGATGATACCTCCTGTTTCAATGGACACGCTGAAGCCGCAGGAATAGGATCGGCACCCGGTATTTCCCCCCTGATAAGGAGGCGTTATGAAGACAAGGATCATCGGGTTTCTGCTGGCCGCTGCTGTCATTCTCCTTCCCGGCCCGGCCGCCGGGCAGGAGGAGGCCGCTTCCCGGTACTACCATTACCGGACCACGGAAATGAGTACCGGGATCTACGAAGAATATGAAGTCCGTCCCAGGGGCGGGCAATCCCGGTTTGAATCCCGTGAGGGTTCCGGAATCGGCATCAGCCGGATCGAAGAAAAGGATGCCAGGGCCTGGAACCGCTACTTTCTCAACGATGCCCATCAGGACCTGCCTTTTTATGAATACCGGCGTTGTGTGGACTGCCACGGCCGCAACGCCAGCAACCGGCATACCGTTCGGTACGGCATCACCTGCCGCCAGTGCCATGGCGGTGAACCCATCGCCAGCGTGAATCATTATTATTCACGGCTCAATCCCATCCGCCAGCATACCCATGTCTGCGCCAAATGCCACACCGGGGCCACCGCCGCCTTTGCAGGATACCGGATCCATGAACCCAATCCGGCGGATGTCGCCACAGCCAGAACCTTTCCGGTGCTCTTCTATGCGTTCTGGGTAATGATCGCCATTGCCGTGCTGACCTTTGCCATGTTTTTGCCCCATACCTTCGTGTGGGTGGTCAGGGAGCTGTTTGCCAAAGGAAAAAAACAGGAGGATAAATGACAATAAAGCGATTTACTCCGGCGCAACGCGGTTTTCATCTCCTTCTGATGCTCTCTTTTCTGGTGCAGTCCGCCACGGGTGTAGGCCGGATGTATGCTGAAACCGGGTTCGGTCAGACCCTGCTGGTACCATTCGGCGGATTTCACGGTGCATTGACCGTTCACAAGTGGGTGGGGATTTTCATGCTCATCCTGTTCGGGGTTCACCTGATCTATCTGGCCGGCGTGTTTGTCTATTCCGGGAAAAAAGCCGTGTTCGGTCCGGATTCCATTCTGCCCGGTCCCGGGGATGTCAGGCCCGCCCTGGCCCATATCGGCTGGATGCTCGGACTGAAAAACCATCCCCGGTTCGAGCGCTGGGCATACTGGGAAAAATTCGACTACTGGGCGGTCTTCTGGGGAATGGTGATCATCGGCGGGACCGGACTGATACTTTACTCCCCACTGGCCTCGTCCAGAATCATGCCCGGCTGGGTGGCCAACGTCAGTTTCTGGGTACACCGCATCGAGGCGATTCTGGCCATGGGCCACGTTTTCATTATCCATTTTGCCGTAGGTCACCTGAGACGGAAGCATTTCCCCATGGACAAAGCCATATTCACGGGATATGCAGGCCTGAACGCGACCCGGAGCGAAAAACAGGCATGGATAGACCGCCTGGAAAAAGAAGACCGCCTGAAAAACATGACCGGTGACGAGGCCTCAGTTCCAACCCGCGCGGCCGCGTATACCGTCGGATTTCTGGCCATACTCACCGGGCTGTACATCCTTGTGGGCGGGCTGATCAACGCCCGGAACATCACCTGGTAACGTGTCTGTTCCGTTTATTTTCAAGCCAGTTCAAAAAGAATGTTGACATGCCGGGAC
>DATHSR010000406.1:0-4691 GCA_035464035.1 Desulfotignum sp.
GGTCTGCCTGTTTTTCTGCTGCCAAAGTCCGGTCCCCACCCCTCTGATTCCCGCCGCCGGCCTCATGATCATCCGTTTTTGCCGGTGCTTTTTTGGATTTATTAAAGATTCCCATAACTACCCTCATGTAACAGTTAATGATTAATTCGCCTGATTGAACAAACCGCTTTCATATGTCATACGCTTTGCGAACCTGCTATGTTAAATTTTTAAAATTTTTTATCATTTTACTGTTTAAAAATGAAACATTATAATTTATATTACGCTATAAATTAAAATTTTTAAACAGTCAATAAAAAAAATTGATTTATGAAACAAGTTGAAATTCTGATCATAGACGATGAAAAAAAATTTGCCGATATGCTTTCCCGGCGGTTGTCCCTGCGGGAGGTCGCCTGTGCGGTGTGTTATGACGGGCAGTCCGGCCTGGAATGGATCAGAAACCACCCCGGCACAGCCGTTCTGGTCCTGCTTGACCTGAAACTGCCGGACATGTATGGTACTCAGGTGCTGGCCCGCATAAAGGAGATCGACCCGGACGTTCCGGTATTCATCGTCACCGGTCACGGCACCCGGAACGATGAAAAAGAATGCCTTGCGCTGGGTGCGGCGGAATTCATCCACAAACCCGTGAGCATTGAAAAAATAACCACCCTGCTCAACTTTGCCCGGGGGACGTTGCCATGACCGGAAAACCGCAGATACCGCAAACACAGAAGTGGCTGGCGTTTTTGTTTCACCGGCACCCCCCCCTCCTGGTATCCTTTCACACATTTTCCAATTACCGCCGGATCTGGATCATCAGCATCATCATTCTGGCGGTCACCTCCCTGTCTCCCCTGGTGGTGGCAACCTTCATCAACCACCGGCTGATCCAGCAGTCCGTGGATGCGGAACTGATTCTCCAGACAGACCGGGTCACCTCCAATGCCAAACGCTCCCTTCGGTTTTTCCTGGAAGAACGATTGAACGCCATCCGGTTTATCGTGAACGAAGTGCCCTATTATTCTCTGATCAGTAACGAACACCTCAGGGAAGTTCTAAACAATCTCAAGCTGGGATTCGGGGGTTTCACGGATCTGAGCATCATCGATACCGACGGCAGCCAGGTGGCCTATGCCGGCCCCTTCAACCTGGAGGGCAAGAACTACAAATCCCAGCCCTGGTTCATCCAGAGCCTGGAAAAGGACAATTTCATCAGCGAGGTGTTCACAGGTTATCGGGACATCCCCCATATCATCATCGCGGTTCGTTCCCAGACGGCATACGGCCGGCATTTCATCCTCCGGGCCACCCTGGATACCCAGCGGCTCATGGACATCCTTCTCTCCTATAAAACCAATGTCCACACCGATATTTTCCTGATGAACCATACCGGCGTGCTCCAGACGCCTTCTACCACCTTTGGAAAAATTTTCACGCCCACGCGGATCGAAGTTCCGGCACTTTCAGACACCACCCGGGTGATCATGCCTGAAAAAAAGGAGAACACCTCCTTTGCCATCGGATATTCCTATATTGTCACCGAAGCGGTGAGCACCCCCTTCATTCTCATGGTTCACAAAAAAAAATCCGGCGTCATGGGGACCTGGCTGAACCTGGGAAAAACCTTTAACTGGATCATTTACATCAGCTGCCTGGTGATGATGGTCATCATCACCCTGGTGTCCACCTTCATGGTGAACAAGTTGTATCTGGCAGACCAGACCAAGGCGGAAACCATGCTCAGAATGGAACAGAGCCAGCAGCTGGCCTGCATCGGACAGCTGTCGGCCGGCATCGCACACGAAATCAACAACCCCCTGGCACTGATCAATGAAACTGCGGGATACTTAAAGGACCTTTATCATTACACGGATGAACGGCGCAACAGCAGGGAAATTTTGGAATATCTGGATGATATCCTGGAAGCCGTGTCCCGGTGCGGCACCATCACCAGTCAGCTGCTGGGGTTTGTCCGGCAGTTCGAAGTCCAGGTATCCCTGGTGGATGTTGAAAAAATGATCACCGGCATATTGAATTTTCATAAAAAGGAAACCGAGTACAAAGGCATCCATGTCACCACCGCCATTGGATCCGGCGTCCCGGTGATCGAAACCGACAGGGGAAAACTCCAGCAGATCCTGCTGAACCTGATCAACAACGCGTTCCAGGCCATCGACACCAACGGATGCCTGGATATAACCGTCTCACTTCTCCCGCCCCAAAAGATCAGCATTGAGATCAAGGACACTGGCTGCGGAATTCCCGAAGAAAATCTGAAACGGATTCACGAGCCGTTCTTCAGTACCAAGAAAGACAAAACAGGCACCGGCCTGGGGCTGTCCATCACCTATGGACTGGTCAAAAAACTTCAGGGAGATATCCGGGTGACCAGCAGTGAAGGCGTCGGGACCATCTTTACCGTCACGTTGCCGGTCAGAATTCAAAGAGAGGATGAGGCATGAAAATACTTCTAGTGGATGATGAAATAAAATTCATCAACATGCTGGCCAGAAGACTGTCACTGCGGGGACTGGATGCAGACGTGGCATCTTCCGGAGATCAGGCCCTTGAAAAGGCGGCACAAACTTCTTACGACATCGCGGTGCTGGATATGAAAATGCCCGGCATGAGCGGATTTACCTTGAAACGGAAACTGCACGACATGCTGCCGGACATACAATTCATCTTTGTAACCGGGCACGGCACCATTGAAAAAAACGGGAATCAGGATGATTCAGAGGATATTTTCCTGGCCAAGCCCCTGAACATTGACACCTTGATCGACACCATCAGACAGCGACACGATCCGGACGACAAAAAAGGGAGGCCGTAACCATGAAACAGCACCCCATTGACCTGGTCAACAAACAGGGACTCCGGTTTTTCGGGTCCGTGAATGCCAGCATCTCCCATGAACTCAAAAATATCTTTGCCATCATTTCAGAAACCGCCGGTTTTCTCAATGACCTGACCCAGCTGTCCAAACAGGGCAAACCCTTTGATCTGTCTTTGTTGGAAAACTGCAGCAACAGCATTGCAGAAGAGATCGAACGGGGATTCGACACCATCCGCCGGATGAACCAGTTCGCCCACAGCGTGGATGACCCTTTCAGGGAAACCAGCGTCTCCGAGACACTGACTCTGGCTGTCAAACTCACCTGTTTTTTAAGCTTTGCCAAAAAGACACATCTGGAAGAGTCTGCCAGGGACGCCCGAGTTTTCACCAGTCCATTCCTGCTCCAGACCCTGGTATACCGGACGCTGATCGCTTTGTACCGGGCCATGGACAACAAGGACGAGCTGACCCCGGCATTCAGGGACCCGGATCACTCCGGGGTCACCCTGGTATTTTCCCACCGATTGGCCGCCGGTCTTAAGGATTTTCCCGATCCACGCACCACGGAGGTGGCAGAAGCGCTCCAGGCCGCATTCAAAGTAACGGACACCGGACTGGAACTTACAGTCCCCCGGTCCAATGACGCGCTGGCAGCGGCACTGGCCGGCGGCTGATTTTCATGTCACACCCTCTGAAAATGCGGGATCCACCTGTAGCGGCCTGTGAGCAAACCAGAAAATGATACAAATACCACAACAACCATGGGAGGCAGTCATGACCGACACCGAAAAAATCCACCTGCTGCTGGTGGATGACGAAGAAAAATTTCTCAACGCCCTTACCGAGCGGTTAAAGCTCAAGTTTTTTGACATCACCCCGGTGACCAACGGCGAAGATGCCATCGCTGTGGCCCAAAAAGCCCGGTTCGATGTGGCCGTGGTGGATCTGCAGATGCCCGGCATCAACGGTGTGGCGCTGCTCAGAACCCTGAAGCAGAGCCACCGGTTTCTCGAAGTGATCATCCTTTCGGGCCACGCCACCATCGACATTGCGGTCGAATGCACCAAACTGGGCGCGTTCAAGGTGCTGGAAAAACCCTGCGGATTTGACAACCTGGTGGAAGCCATCAGGGAAGCCTATGAATCCCGGCTCAAAAAGAAATTTGAAAACGATGCCCGGCGAATAAAAAAAATCCAGTCCCTTGCATTCGGACAGTCTCCTTTGGGCATTTTGCGGGAATTGTCCAAAATGGATGACAACGAAAAATAGGGTCCCATGCCTTTTTTGTGCCAAACATGGTGAGCCCCTGGCGGGATTCTATAAATGGACCGCCGGGTGATCCCATCTTGGTGCCAGGCACAGGGAACCGGCAGGTGTTTTCCGGATGCAACCACCCGACGCTTCCTGCCCCGCCCTTCACACGGACCGCCACAGCTCTCCGGGAGCTCATGACGGGTGAAGGGCGGGACAGGGGACGGCCAAAGCACGACAAAATGAAAACAGGCATCCGTTTTTCAGTGACTGCCGGCACCATTCCATAAATTTCTTGATTTTTCAGGGATCTGATCTTAATATAATTATTTTTTTCACCCATCGATCCATCAAGGAAGATCCCATGAAGCCTTATAACATAGTCTATTCCATTCCCTGGAACCTGTTTCTCATCTCCCTGGGCAGCCTGATTGCGTCCGTGGGAATCAAAGCCGTCATCATCCCCCAGGGCATGATCACCGGCGGGTTTTCCGGCCTGGGCCTGCTGATCTACTACATATCGGACATGCTGACCCCAGGCATCTGGTACCTGATTCTGAACGTGCCGGTATTCATCATCGGCTGGAAATTCATCAGCCGGCGGTTTCTTTACTACAGC
>DATHSR010000407.1:0-7014 GCA_035464035.1 Desulfotignum sp.
TGGTGACAAGATACGGCATCCACTGCCATGACCTGTTGCAAATGAGGTTGTACCGCATTCATCAACACGGCCGGATGTTCAATGTATAAGGTCCGACCCATGTGATATTTGAAAACACAAAGCCACCCATGGCCTTAAGAGACCAACACATAAAAGGCCCTGACAAATTTTGACCGTATAAGCCGTCAGGCATGGGTGTAAATTGCTCAACTTTCGGATTGGCAGATTTCAGATGGGGTCAGGCGTGCCTGATTGCCTTTTTGACCTTGAAACGAACCGAATTTTGATAAAAACGCAAGAAAACAAGCCGGACCCCGTGATTAACGCTGACGTCCGAAAGTTGAGTAATTACCGTTTAACACGTAACATTTTCATAGAAACAGGAGAAATCAACATGCACATACTTTTGCGGGACAACCCGGGCGAACAGATGCTGCTGCTGGGAAATGAAGCGATTGCAAGGGGGGCCCTGGAGGCTGGCGTGGCATTTGCGGCAGCCTACCCTGGAACCCCGTCATCGGAAATTGCGTTGCAGTTTTTTCAGATTTCCAGAGAGACGGACCTGTATTTCGAATACAGCGCCAATGAAAAAGTGTCCCTTGAAATGGCTGCAGGCGCAGCCATGTGCGGGCTCAAAGCCATGGCGACCATGAAGCATGTGGGCGTCAATGTGGCGGCGGACGCGCTGATGACACTGGCCTACACCGGGATAAAAGGGGCCCTGGTGGTGGTGGCCGCAGACGACCCTTTCATGTTTTCCAGCCAGAATGAACAGGATACCCGCTGGTATGGCAAACTCAGCGGGCTTCCCATACTGGAGCCTTCCACGGTGGATGAAGCCAGAGAGATGACCGTCAAGGCGTTTGAGCTGTCCGAGATGCTGGAATTGCCGGTGATACTGCGTACCACCACCCGAATCAATCACGCCAGTGGCATGGTAACCTTGGGGCCTTTAGGCAAACGCACCATACAGGGGCACTTTGAAAAAAAACCCATGGATTACGTCTGCATTCCAGCCGTGTCCCGCCGGCTGCATCCCAGGCTTCTATACAAAATAAACCGGTCGGCTGCCCTTTCCGACCAGAGTTCCTTGAATCGAATCGAAGGCAGCGGCAAATGGGGCATTGTCTGTAACGGTGTGAGCTACGGGTATGTCAGCGATGCACTCAATGAACTTGACATGACCGACCGGTTCCGGGTCCTGCGGGTGGGGTTTTCTCACCCGTTTCCGGAGAACCGGGTCCGGCAGTTTCTGGATGGATGTGACACAGTGCTGGTGGCTGAAGAAGGAGAGCCATACATGGAAGAGGCGGTTCGCAACTGTGCCCAGCGCTGCGGGATGATGCTGCCAATCCACGGCAAGGGAGACGCTCTTTTTTCAAAGTTGTACGAGTTTGATCCATTGATGGTGAAAACGGTGATTGCTTCCTGTTTTGATATTCACTTTTCCCCGCCGGTCCCCATCCCTGTGGACACCCTTCCCCAAGTGCCTGCCAGGCCCCCCAACCTTTGTCCCGGATGTCCCCATCGGGCAACCTATGTCGCCATCCGGGAGGTCTTCGGAGATGAGGCGATATATCCCACCGATATTGGCTGCTACACCCTGGGCCTGCTGCCGCCGCTGCACATGGGGGATTTTTTGATTGCCATGGGCGCCGGCATTGGTTCGGCCGGTGGATTTTCCCGGGCCACCGGCCGAAAAGTAGTGGCCTTTATCGGCGATTCCACCTTTTTTCACAGCGGCCTGTCTCCCCTTGCCAGCGCCGTATACAACAACCACGATTTCATGGTTGTTGTGCTTGACAACGGTACCACCGGCATGACCGGGCACCAGCCGCACCCGGGGGTGGATCTGACACACCTGAACATGGACCGCACCCCGGTTTCCATTGAATCGGCCGTCAAGGGCCTGGGGGTGAAAAAGGTGATCACAGTCAACCCTTTCAAATACCGTAAAACTGTTGAAGCGGTCAGAGAGCTTTCCAGATTCCATGGCGTATCGGTGCTGATCGCAAAAGCAGGATGCCCGTTATATGAAAAAACCCTGCCCGGTTACCGGAAAAAACATGCGTTTCAGGTCAATGCCGCAAAATGCCGTTCCCATAAGGATTGTGTGGGCAAGATCGCCTGCCCTGCGTTTTTCGTATCTGAAGGCATGGTGAAAATTGACACGGATCGATGCACCGGCTGCACCGTCTGTGTTCAAATCTGTCCTGAAAACGCCATTTTACCGGTTTCCAGAAAGGAGGTGAGACAATGAAAACAACACGGATCATGATCGTGGCCGTCGGTGGTCAGGGAAACATCCTGGCCGCCCGGGTCCTGGGTGAAGCGGCAGCTGCCTCGGGCATCCCTTTCCGCATGTCGGAATTTCACGGGATGGCGCAGCGCGGGGGCGTGGTGGAATCCATGGTACTTCTTGGCGAGGGTAAGGGCTACTGCATTGCAGATGGTGAGGCAGATGTGCTGCTGGGATTTGAACCCTCCGAAACCATCCGGGCTGCCAAAAAGTGCAGTTCATCCAGCGTGATCATTACCAGTACGAGCCAACTGCCCCCGTTTACCGTTGCCATGGGACAGGACCGGTATCCGGATGTGCAACAGGCCCTCAAATCCATGGCAGGGCATGTCAGCAACCTCATCACATTGGATGCGACCTCTCTGGCGCTGCAGGCCGGATCCGCCCAGGCCGCAAACATGGTCATGCTGGGTGCCCTGGCAGGAAGCATGATTCTGCCCATTGAACTGAAAACATTCCGGAATATGATTCGTACCAAAACCAAACCGCAATTTACGGAGGTCAACCTGATCGCCTTTGATCTTGGCACATTTGCTGTCAATTTTTCCAGCACACAATAGATGCATCATGCATTGGCAAAATACAAACACATTGGGTACCAGGCATGAAAAATGTCTGTGGACATTGATGCCGGGGATTGCTTTTTACCCCACAGTCAATACGATTTTCCCATTGCAGGAAAATCATAAAATCAACTCTCAGAGTCTAACGATGATCAACAGGGTCTGACCACGCCGGAAGCTGCGTAAAAAAGGCTTGAACTCATTATGAAAACACTTGGTTTACCCGGGCAGATAACCATTCATGATACCACAGTCAGGGAAGGCTTTCAGCGGGAGGAGCGGCTGATTCCCACCGATGCCAAACTATGGGTGGTCCAGCAGCTTGTTAAAGCCGGTTTCAAACGGCTTGAAGTGACCAACTTTGCAAGTCCCGGACGGCTGCCCCAGTTTGCCGACGCTGAAAATCTGCTGCGGCTGATCCGGACCCACCGCTCCTTGAGCAACCATCTGGCAGATGTCGAATTTTCAGCGGTCACCATTAATCAGACAGCGGTGGACCGGGCCCAGGCTGCCCACAGGGAAGGGGTCGGCCCGGACAGAATCCTTTTGGTCATCTCTGTGAGTGATGCCTATCAACAGGCAAATACCGGCATGACTATTGATGAATACTGGAAAATGACAGACAAATGTATTCAAACGGTCAAATCATCGGGCATGAAGGTGTGTGGCGTGATCAACGGGATCTGGGGTTGCCCGAAAACCGGCAGGACAGATATGCAAAAAGCGGTGGCCTTTGCACAGCGCTGGCTGCAGCAAGGTGCCGATGAGATCGAACATGCCGATCACGACGGGTCAGCCACACCGGACAGAATATTTGCCTATTTTTCCAGCGTGCTGGATGCGATACCTGATCCTGAAAAACATGTGGCCCATTTCCATTCGACCCGGGGATGGGGCATGGCGAACGTACTGGCTGCCATGCAGACCGGCATCACACATTTTGAATCGACCTTGGGAGGCATCGGCGGACAGCCTGCCAATTTTGTTGTCGGAGTTCCTGTGGCCGGCACCGGTGAATATTATCACAAAAATCCAGGGCTGTCCGGACTGGTATCCACTGAAGATCTGGCAGTGATGCTGGATGGAATGACCATTGAAACAGGGCTGGATATAGATACGGTGATCTCCACCGGAGGAATGGTTGAAAGAATTGTCGGCCGGCGCCTCCGCTCTGAAAGCCTTCATTCCGGCCGAATTGCAAAATGAAACAGAAGAAGCCCCCACCCGAACAGTTGCTGAACGCCAGGTTTTTTTCCAGACGAAACCTTGAGCTTCGTCAATACTGCCTTGCTAAAACCCTGTGTTCTATGATATTTATGATGGCTTGAGCAAGGGGGCATGAATAGAAAACATGATCCGGTCAGACCTCCGGATCCGTGATGTCAACATCAGAGAAAACAGGGAACCGAACAAGATGAAAGCATTATTAGCCCTGGAAGACGGCAGGACCTTTCCGTGCAGAAGCTTCACAGGCCCCGGAGAGGCCGGTGGTGAGGCAGTATTCAACACCAGCATGACCGGATACCAGGAGATCCTTACCGATCCGTCCTATTACGGTCAGATGGTGACCATGACCTATCCGCTCATCGGCAATTACGGCATCTGTCCCGAGGATGTGGAATCCAGCCGGATTCAGGTGGCCGCATTTATTGTCAAGGAATACCAGGATTTTCCCTCCAATTTCAGATCCAGAGGAACCCTGGCGGATTATCTGATCAAAAGCCATGTTCTGGGGGTCGAAGATCTGGATACCCGGGCGTTGACCCGGCATATCCGAAAATCAGGCGCCATGCGGGCCGTAATCTCCACCACAGACCTGAATCCGGATTCCCTGGTGGCAAAAGCCCGGCAGGTACCGTCCATGACCGGCAGAGACCTGGTGCAGCAGGTAACCACCAAAAAACCCTATTTCTGGAAATACAACCAACCCGATTATGTGCCGGCGGATTCCCTGTCCAACCCGTTTGTCTGGCGCCACCGGGGAAAAAAGCACTCCGTGGTGGCCCTGGATTTCGGCATCAAGTACAATATCATCCGGTGCCTGGAGCAGGCCGGGTGCGAGGTACTCACCGTCCCTGCCAGAACATCCCCTGACCTTATCACGGCATTGCAGCCCGACGGGATCTTTCTGTCCAATGGCCCGGGAGATCCGGAACCCTTGACCTATGCGGTAGATACCATCCGGCAGCTGCTGGGGTCGGTACCGGTTTTCGGCATCTGTTTAGGAATGCAGCTCTTGGGGCTGGCCATGGGCGGAAAAACCCTGAAAATCAAATTCGGCCACCGGGGCGCCAACCAGCCGGTGAAAAACCTGGCCACCGGCAAGGTGGAGATCACCTCCCAGAACCATGGATTTGCCGTGGATCTGGACAGCCTGAAGGAACACACCTCCGCATTGACCCACATCAATCTGAACGAGGATTCCCTGGAAGGCATTCACGATGAAACCCTGAACGCTTTTGCTGTCCAGTACCATCCCGAAGCGTCTCCGGGTCCCCATGATGCCGCCTACCTTTTCAACCAGTTTGCCAAAGTGATGACCCATGCCAAAGCGTAATGATATCAAAAAAATCCTGATCATCGGGGCAGGCCCCATTATCATCAGTCAGGCCTGCGAATTTGACTACTCCGGGACCCAGGCCTGCAAGGCCCTGAAGGAAGAAGGCTTCGAGGTGATCCTCATCAACTCCAACCCCGCCACCATCATGACCGATCCGGAAACCGCGGACCGGATCTATATCGAGCCGGTGACCCCGGAAACCCTGTGCAAGGTAATCAAAGCAGAACGGCCCGATGCGGTGCTTCCCACCCTGGGAGGCCAGACCGCCTTGAACACCGCCATTGAAGCCGCCAAAACAGGGATATTCGAAGAATACAACGTGGAACTGATCGGCGCCTCCATTGAGGCCATCAACAAGGCCGAAGACCGGGAGCTGTTTCGAAACGCCATGAACAAAATCGGGCTGCGCATTCCCAAAAGCGGGTTTGCCCACAACTTTTCAGAGGTGGAAGCGGTGGCCAAACGGATCGGATTTCCGTTGATTGTCCGGCCCAGCTTCACCTTAGGGGGTACCGGCGGCGGGGTGGCCTACAACATGGAAGAGCTGAACCGGGTGGCCAAAACCGGCCTGAATGCCTCTCTGATCAGCCAGATTCAGCTCGAGGAATCGGTGCTGGGATGGAAGGAGTATGAACTGGAAGTGATGCGGGACCATGCCGACAACGTGGTCATCATCTGCTCCATTGAAAACGTGGATGCCATGGGGGTGCACACCGGGGACTCCATCACCGTGGCTCCGATCCAGACCCTGTCGGACAAGGAATACCAGGTGCTGCGGGATGCATCCATCGCCATCATCCGGGAGATCGGGGTGGACACCGGCGGCTCCAATGTGCAGTTTGCCGTAAACCCGGAAAACGGGGATCTCATCGTGGTGGAGATGAACCCGAGAGTATCCAGAAGTTCGGCCCTGGCCTCCAAAGCCACCGGGTTTCCCATCGCCAAGATCGCTGCCAAGCTGGCGGTGGGATACACCCTGGATGAAATTCCCAATGACATCACCGGCGAAACCATGGCCTGTTTTGAACCGTCCATCGATTACTGCGTGGTGAAGATTCCACGATGGACCTTTGAAAAGTTTCCCGAAACCCCGGATGTGCTCACCACGGCCATGAAATCGGTGGGGGAAACCATGGCCATCGGCCGCACCTTCAAGGAAGCCTTTCAAAAGGGGCTGCGGTCTCTGGAGATCGGGAGGGCCGGATTCGGTGCCGACGGAAAGGACCTTCTGCCCGATTCTCTGGCCGGCACCGAACTGGAATACAAGCTGTCCACCCCCAATTCCCAGCGGCTCTTCTATATCAAATACGCATTAAAACACAACATGCCCATCACCACGCTCCATGAGCTGACCCATATCGATCCCTGGTTTCTGCACCAGATGAAACAGATCGTGGACCTGGAAAATCAGATCAAGCTGGCCGGCAAAAACCTGCCAAAAGACCTGCTGGAAAAAGCCAAAAAATACGGGTTTTCCGACCGTCAGCTGGCGCATCTCACCCGGCTGACGGAAAAACAGGTGGAACAGGAGAGAAAGAACCTGGGCATCGTGCCGGTGTACAAACTGGTGGATACCTGCGCCGCAGAGTTCA
>DATHSR010000408.1:0-2332 GCA_035464035.1 Desulfotignum sp.
CCACCGATCGGCCCGGCTGCTGGAAACCCGGATATCCGAGGACGGGGCCCTGGCCCTGGCCCGGCGGTCCCGGGGGACCCCCAGGATCGCCAACCGGCTGCTCCGGCGGGTCAGAGACTATGCCCAGGTGCGGTCCGACGGCCGGGTGACCACGGATATCGTCCAGGCGGCCCTGGCCCTGGAAGGCATTGACACCTTGGGGCTTACCAATCTGGACCGCAGCTATCTGAAAACCATCATCGACTTTTACAACGGCGGCCCGGTGGGGATCGAGGCCATTGCCGCCACCCTGCAGGAGGAGACCGATACCCTGGTGGATGTGGTGGAGCCCTTTCTTTTGAAGATCGGGCTGGTGCTGCGCACCTCCAGCGGCCGGAAAGCCTCGACCCTGGCCTATGCGCATCTCAAGCGGAAAGACCTGAACCCTGTAACCGGATGACCTGTCCATGAAAAAAATGATGGTTCTGTGGGCCTGGCTGTGGATGTGCGCCCTGCCGGCATGGGCCGGTACCGTGCCGGCCGCAGTGATCGTTCTGCCGGAAAACCAGCATGCCATTCTGGTGGAAAAACAGACCCAGCGGTTTTATATCTTCCGGAACAGCCAGGAGACCGGCAGGCTGGAGCCGGTGTTTGAAACCGACTGCTCCACCGGGGAAAATCCGGGACCCAAAGAAAAGGAAGGGGACAAAAAAACCCCGGAAGGGGTCTATTTTCTCATCGATGAATATGAGGAAAAATATCTGACCCCCATTTACGGGGCCCGGGCCTTTCCCACGGACTACCCCAATTTTCTGGACCTGCACCGGGGAAAGACCGGATACGCCATCTGGATCCACGGCACGGACAAGGTGCTCAAACCCAGGGACACCAACGGGTGTATCGCCCTTGAAAACCGGGATGTGGCAGCCCTGTCCCGGTATGTCACCCGCCATGTCACCCCGGTGATCATCCAGGAAACCCTGGCCTATGCCGGGGCCCTTGAGGTGGCCGACCGGGCCCGGACAGTGCGGGCCTTTGTGGACCAATGGGTTCAGGCCCATGTTTTCGGGACGGCGGACCAGTACCTGTCCTTTTACGCCCCGGGGCACCAGCCCGATATCCGGTGGTGGGAGGCCTGGGAGACGCTGCGGCTGCCCCGGCATCCGGGCGGGGAACCGGTCCGGATACAGACCGCCGGTTTAGGGGCCTATGCCCATGAAACCACCCTGGTGGTGGTGATGGAGTTTGCCCTGGTTCTGGGAGACCGCCGGATCGGCCTGGGCCGGCGCAAACTGTTTGTTGAAGACCAGGGGGCCTTCGGCCTGCAGATTGTGGGGGATCTGTTCCAGGTGCTGGAAAAGGGGATCGATGCCGCGGCAGATCCCCTGGTGTCGGCGGCACAGGCCCTGCACAAATTAAGATAATTTTTTCTTGACAAAAACAGTGAATCCATATAAAAGTTTCAGGATTGTGTTCATGAATGAGGAGCAGTGAAAAAAGTGAAAAAATATACGTACAGTGCCAAAAGAGCGGACAACAGGGAAAACTGGTGTGTGATCGATGCCGCAGACCAGGTATTGGGAAGGCTGGCATCCCAGGTGGCTTACCGGATCCGGGGAAAGCACAACCCCCTGTACACCCCCCATGTGGATACCGGGGACTGGGTGGTGGTGATCAATGCGGACAAGATCCGGTTGACCGGCAACAAGCTGGACCAGAAAACCTACTATCGCCATTCCGGATATGTGGGCAGCCTCAAGTCCATAACCGCCAGGGAAATGCTTGACAAGCAGCCCGAAGAGGTGATCAGAAAAGCGGTTCAGGGAATGCTGCCCAAAAACAGACTGGGCAGAAAGCTGAACAGAAAGCTGTTTGTGTATGCCGGCGACGGGCACCCGCATGCTGCTCAGAAGCCTGAAACCGTTGAAATCAAAGGATAAAGGACGCGATACGACCCATGGAAAGCGGAAACGTGTTTTACGCGACAGGTAAACGAAAAAGTTCAGTGGCCAAGGTATGGATGGCGCCGGGCACCGGAAAGATTGTGGTGAACGACCGGGAGTTTGGTGATTATTTTGATATTCCGGTCAACCGGGATCTTCTGGCAGCCCCCCTTGCGCTGACACAGCTCAACGATGCGTTCGATATCCGGATCACCGTGATGGGCGGGGGGCAGACCGGCCAGGCCGGCGCCGTCCGCCAGGGGTTGTCCAAGGCCCTGGTCCAGGTGGACCCGGACCTGAGAGGGATTCTCAAGAACGCAGGGTTTCTGACCCGGGACTCCCGGCAGAAGGAACGGAAAAAATACGGCAAAAAAGGTGCCAGAGCCAGTTTCCAGTTCTCCAAGAGATAA
>DATHSR010000409.1:0-2051 GCA_035464035.1 Desulfotignum sp.
GTATTGGCGGCGGCAATACCGGCGACCCCGGACCCAACGATCACCACGTCATACGCCTGCTTCACGACGGCCTCTCGTTCATCGGGTTTCAATCTGCATGCCGTCGGTTGCAAGGGTCATGCAGGCCTGTTGGTCCGGGACTCCGTTGATGGTGACCCGGCATTCATAGCAGATGCCCATGCCGCAGAAAATTCCCCGGGGCTCTCCGGTTTTTCTGGCAATCCGCAAGGTACGAATGCCTTCGGCCAGCAAGGCTGCATGCACGGTTTCGCCTTCATAGGCCGCACAGAGCCGGCCATCCACCTGCAGGAAGATTTTTCTGCCCCGGCCTGGAAAAGGTATCCTCAGATTCATCCCTGCCTCCTTATGCATTAACCTGCTCCCCGCTTGTTTCAAATCGTTCCGGAGAAAATGCGGTCAGGGAGATGGCTGTTTTTTGTCCCAGGACCATATCTGCCATCAGTTCTCCTGTGATCGGTGACAGGGCGATGCCGTCTCCCTCGTGTCCGGCTGCCATGAAAAACCCTTCCACAGCCGGCACCGGTCCCAGGATGGGCAGACCGTCCGGAGTATAGGGCCGCAGACCGGCAAAGGTCCGGATCACCTGAAGGTGTTTCAGGGCCGGCAGCACCGCAGTGGTCCGTGAAATGATCCGGCGGATGCCCGACAGAGTGTTTTGTCTGGAAAACCCCGCAAATTCCCGGGTGGACCCCAGCAGCAGATTCCCGTTGTCCGTCTGCTCCATGGACATGCCTTCTCCCTGTTCGCCGGCCAGGGATGGATCGTATTTGACTGCAATGTATCCGGCTGAAATCATACAACTGAAAATCATGGGGCGAACCGCCTGGGTCACCACGATCTGTCCCCGCCGCGGTGCGATGGGCAAATCGATTCCCACCATCTGACAGATACGCCCCGCCCCGGCACCGGCGGCATTGATCACCAGATCAGCAACAATATCCCCCTGTGTGGTGGCAACCCCGGTTACCCGTTTATTTTTTGTGTGAATTCCCAGCACGTTTGTCCGGGTCAAGATGCGGGCATGATTTTTTCTGGCACCCAGTGCAAATCCCAGGGTCAGATTGATGGGATTGACCTGGGCATCCAGGGAAGACCAGGTGGAACCATAAATATCAGGAGATAAAAACGGTTCCGCCGCCAGGGTTTCTTTTGAATCCATCAGGCAGACTTCCAGGCCGATTTTCTTCTGTTCCCTGACAAATTTTTCCATGGCCTGATACTGTGCCGGGGTCTGGATGATCACCCGGCCCCCGGTCTGCCTGAACTCGATGTCCACAGGCAGCTCTTTTTTCAAAGCGTCGAACCGCTTCAGGCTTTCCAGGGCAAGTTGCAGATGAATCCCGGGTTTTTTGGACTGCATGAAAACCAGGCCGTCACAGGCCCCGGAACTTCCGGATGCCAGGTCATTGGCTTCGATGAGCGTGACCCGAAACGATTTTTTTGCCAGATGCCAGGCAATGGAGGTACCGATAACGCCACCGCCGATGATGACAATTTTAGAGGCGAAGGAATTCACCTGATTTTTTCACCTTTTCTGCCTGTTCTTGTGTCTGTTATAACGCCATCAGACTGATTTAATAAGGCACTGCGAAAAAAAATACAAGCACAATGACCCGGCAATCAAATTCGCCGGGACTTGCACATTTTGCAGATATTGATTACACTTGACCCACATGAAAACAAAACGCCATTACCGGGGAAGCAGATCCCGGTCGAAACCCAGAAACATACCCGCCATGAAGGCCGGCGCCGACAAGGAACTCAAACGCATTTTTGAAAAAATAGGGGTGCCCGAAAACACGCCTTTTTCTCCGGATCCTTTCCAGATCGAAGCCATCGCCGCCATCCAGGAGGCGGACTGCCTGGTAACCGCCCCTACCGGTGCGGGCAAAACCTGGATCGCCGAGGAAGCTACACGGATCTGCCTGAAAAAAAAAGGCCGGATCTGGTACGCCACCCCGCTCAAGGCCCTGACCAACTCCATCCACGCCCGGTTCTCCCTGTTGTTCGGTGCACAGAACGTCGGTATC
>DATHSR010000410.1:0-1763 GCA_035464035.1 Desulfotignum sp.
ATCCAGACATTCTCGGATCTGATCGATAAACCGGCTTTGCACGGCGAACTCCCCTTTCCGGTAATTGACATGGGTGAGGTACAAAAACCGTTCCGCCCGGGTCATGGCCACGTACATGAGACGCCGTTCTTCGGCCAGGGCCGCGTCCCCGTCATCAATGGACCGCCAGTGGGGAAACAGGCGCTCCTCGCATCCCACCACAAACACGGTATCGAATTCCAGGCCTTTGGCGGAATGGATGGTGAGCAGGGCCACGCCGTCCGTGTCCTGGTCATCGTCCTCCTTGTCCTCCCGGATCAGGGCCGCCTCCTCCAGATAGGTCAGCATGTCCGCCTTGGTTCTGGCGGTATGGATCAGCTGTTCGATGTTTTCCTTTTTGGAGATCCATTCCCCCCGGGTCTTGGTTTTCTTCTCCAGGTAGTCATAATAACCGGTCCGGGCGATCACTTCCTCCATGGCCATGGCCGGGGCCATCTCACGGATGGCGTCCAGAAGTTCCAGCACCTGGGACAGGCTCTCATGAATCTTCGGGGTCAGGACCCGCTCTTTCACCATGATCCGTGCCGCATCCTGCAGGCTGGTGCCTTTTTTCCGCATGGCCGCCATCTTCTTGATCAGGGCAGGCCCGATGCCGCGCTTGGGGGTGTTGACCACCCGCTCAAAGGAAAGGTCGTCATTGGGAAAAAACGCGGCACTCAGGTAGGAGTTGATATCCAGGACCTCCATGCGCTCAAAAAACCCCTGGGCCCCCATCAGCCGGTAGGGAATCCGGTAGGCCCGGAAAATTTTTTCAAAGGGAAGGGAGCAGAACTTGGTCCGGTACACCACGGCCATCCGGTCAAAGGCAATGCCCTGGCCCTGGCGGTTCATGGCCTTGATCCGGCGGGCCACCCATTCCGCCTCCTGGATGTCGGACAAAAAGTCATAAATTTCCACCACCCCGCCTTTTTTATGGGAATAGCAGCGCTTGTCCATCTTGTCCGGGTTGTAGTCAATCAGGTCATTGGCCACCTGGACGATTTCATCGGCAGACCGGAAGTTTTCCTCCAGCCGGAAAATTTGTGCATCCTTGTATTTGCTGGAAAACCGCAGAAAATGGTCCACATTGGAGCCCCGGAATCCGTAGACCGCCTGCCAGTCATCTCCCACGCAGAAAAGATTGCGGTGGGCTCCCAAAAGCAGACCGGTCAAATCCTCCTGAAGATTGTTGGTGTCCTGGTATTCATCCACCAGAATATGGGAAAACCAGGACTGATAGCTGTCGCGGATATCTTCGTGTTCCTGCAGCAGGTCCCGTGTTTTCAGCAGGATATTGTCAAAATCCACCCCGTTCATCTGTTTGAGGCGCGCTTCATACTGCTGAAAAATATCTGCGGTCCGGATATTGAAAAAAACCGGCTTGCTGTCAAAAAATTTTAACGGGTCCCCTGAGTTTTTGGCCCGGGACAGAAACGACAGGATCCGGCCGGCATATTTTTTATCAATATTGTTTGCCACACACAGTTCCTTGACCAGCTTGTCCTGCTGGTATACGGAAAACACCTGAACCGGCGGCACATACCCCAGGCGGGTGCAGTGCTGCCGGAGCATCCGCAGGCAGGCGGAATGAAAGGTTTTCACCCATTGAAACTGATCGGGAGAAAGACCGGTCATGGCCATGAGCCGGGACTTCATCTCATCTGCAGCCTTGTTGGTGAAGGTGATGGCCAGGATCCGCCGGGGATCGTGTCCCTGGTCGATCAGATGGGAAAATTTTGCGGTCA
>DATHSR010000411.1:0-4267 GCA_035464035.1 Desulfotignum sp.
CGGCATTGGCGGGATTTTGAAACCGCCCTGGAGACGGCCGGCAAAAGCATTTTCCCGTCGGATGCCCAAGCCCTGGACCAGGACCAGGGGCGGTATATCGGATTTGTCCGGGGAACGGCCCGGCGGACACGGACCGAATCCATGAACCTGTATGACCCCGGCATCGCGGCCCGGGTGGGGGTGGACCAGTGACCGGGGAGAAATTCCGGGCATCAAGGGAGACTGAAAAATGAGACAGATCATTGAAAACATCTGGCATGTGGGGGACAGCGGGTGTTCAGTCTATGCGGTGGACACCGGAAACCAGGAAGGTCTGGTGCTCATCGATACCGGCATGGACTTGGGCCTGATCAAAGGCATTGACATCAACGGCCGGGGATTTGAAATGATCCGGCACTGCATTCTGACCCACTGCCACATCGACCATACGGCCATCTGTGCCCGATTGCGCCGGGAACTGCCGGAACTCCGGTTCTATGCCCATGCCGCGGATGCAGCGCCCATCGAGGAACCCGGCCATGACGGGCGCACCGCCGCCGGCTGGTACGGGATCACCTATGCGCCGGTCTCGTTGTACCAGAAATTTGATACCGACACGGTGCTCACCCTCGGCGGGGTTGACTTTCACTGTATACACACCCCCGGGCACACGCCGGGATCCATTTGCGTGCTGGTTGAAGCCGCCGGTAAAAAGGTGCTGTTCGGCCAGGACCTTCACGGCCCTTTCAGTGACGATTTTCTGTCCGACCTGGACGATTACCAGACCTCCATGGGCCGGCTCCTGGATCTGGGGGCCGATATTCTGTGTGAGGGCCATTACGGGGTTTTCCAGCCCAGAGACCGGGTCCGGCAGTTTATTGAACAACACCGCCGGCAGAACCGGCCGGGCTGATCTTGGTCACACCTTCAGGCACTCACCGGCACCGGTTCCGGAAACAGCCGCACAGGGGCTGCCGTCAGCAAAAACATGGCCCAGTATCCGGCCGACGGTTCTGTAAAATACCGACCGGGCATGCTGCTGCAGGGCCGAAGAAAACCGGCCGCCAAAAAAAATCAGGTGGTCGGTCAACACCTTTTTTTGAAGCTCCCGGGCCCGGGCCGCTTTGGGCATGTCTTTGCTGGAAATGGCCTGGGCTTCCTCAACACTCAGGTATGCCATGAATTCAAGTTCCAGTGCGATATGATCCGGCAGAAGATCGAACGTGTCTTTGGGCCGCAGCCCGGCCTCATGATAGAGCCGGGCGATATCAAACGTGCAGTCCTGCATCAGCTTGCCGGTCCGGTAAACCGACTCAAACAGATGCACCTGACGCGGTTTTGAAGCAAAGCACAAATGGGTGTACTCTTTTTCCCGTTCCACAAGCAGCGTGTCAACATCCGCCCGATCATGGACATCTTCAAAATCCAGGGCCAACGCGGCACATAGGGATGCCGGATCATCACCGCCGCCGGCCTGTTGCAGCACGGTTTCAAGGTCTTCAATGAACGCGGGGTCCTGGATCCGGGTCATCAGATCCGCATCCGGATAATCGAGCAGCTGGGACAGGGCATGAAATAAAAATGCCCGGTCCGCCGGATCGATCTCAAATATTTGCGCTGTATTCATCACAGACACCTTCCTTTCAGGATGATGCGGGAACACGGGATGTCCCGAATATTTCGCAGTATTCACAAATCAGGGTCAACCGTTTTTTTCCTGTTTTTCGATCCTGGTCCTCCGGTCGCTGAAAAGCTTTATTCCTCCTGCCGCAATTCCCAGTCCCCACAGGGGCATCGGGGGTGAGATGCTGTTTTCTGTGACCGTCTTTGCCGCAACCTGCGGATATCCGATCTCCATGGGATCAATTTTTGACACCACCACAAAACAGGTGCCCCCGTTCTGTGTGATCCCATAGGTGTGCAGATTGTCCCGGGCAGCCCTTTTTTCAGCCGCCGCCAGGATCGTGTCGTACGCATCAAAAACCAGGGCCCCGGTGGGGCAGGCCTCCACGCAGGCCGGGGGCCGGCTCTCCTTTACCCGGTGGGCGCACATGCTGCACCGCACAATTTTTTCAGTGACCGGATCAAACACCAGGGCAAAAAACGGACAGGCATCGACACAGGCCTGGCAGCCGATGCACCCGCCGGCGTCATAGAGAACCGGCCCGTAATCGGTTTTTGTCAGGGCATCCACCGGACAGACATCGATGCAATCCGGAGCGTTGCAGTGCATGCACCTTTGGTGACAAACTCCCGAATCCCCGATGGCGGCAAGGGTCCGGAACATCCCCCTTGATGCCGGGTCATGGGTTCCGTTTTCCTGGATGCACTTGTAAAGACAGGTGTTGCATCCCGTGCACAGGGTGCTGTCAAGCATTATGGCATATGATTTCATGATGGCCTCCTGTTATGACGCTTTTGTGATTCTGACATACACATCCTCGACCCAGCCCATGCCCGTGGCATCATGCTTTTTGACCAGCTCGGGATCCTTCTGGGGGATCAGGTCCCCGTCACGGTAACTGAAATCAGCCGCATGGGTCAGATTTTTGGCCCGGTGCCCCATGCCGTGAAAGGTGAGGATGCAGCCGGGCATCACCCGTGCGCTGATATGGGCTTTGCCGGTCACCGGCCTTGGCAGCTGGGTCATGAACCTGGGATTGTTTTCAAGCAGGATCATTTCGCCCTCCCGGATCCCCAGTTCCCCGGCGTCGCCGGGGTTCATCCAGATACAGTCCATGTAATTGCGTTCAGTCAGGATCTTGAGGGCGGGGTTGTTGATGAAATTGGGATCTGCGTGCATCAGCCAGGGGGCCCGGGTGATGAGCAGGGCAAACCGGTATTCCCCTTCAGATGCGTGCCATTGGGGAGACCATCCGGGAACCCCGTCGTATCCGGCCTGAACCAGCTCGTCGATATAGAACCTTACCCGGCCCTCCGGGGCGCCGAAAGCGATTTCCCGGATCTGCCGGTAATTCTCGTAGGGCCGCTGATCGATCCAGAAGGCCCCTTTTTCGATGAATTCCTTGTAACTGCCGGCAGCATCCACAAACCGGACCGCTTCATCCGAGCAGGTATCCACAAAGGCTTTTTCAGGGTCACTGCTGCCGTCGGTGGTCCAGTATTCCGGTGCCACCGCGAGGCCGATTTTCCGGGCCAGTGCCCCCCATCCGATCTGGTCCCCCGGGGCTTTCTGAACCGGCGCCCCTCCCACCAGGCAGGGGTATTTGGGGTAATAGAGCCGGAGATCCAGTTTGCCGCCTTCAAACTGATGACCGGCGGCAAATACATAATCGCACCAGTAGCCGATGTCGTCCAGGTAGAGGTTCCAGTCCGCCACCAGTTCCATTTTTTCCAGGGCCGCTTCCAGCATCTGGGGCTGAATCATGGCAAACAGGCCCCGGTGGGGATTGCGGAAAAAAACCACCCGGGTCCGGTCCGAGTTGAACAGGCCGTGACCCAGGGTCCCGTAATGCCCGGGTGCTGAAAAATCCTTGTTTTTATAAATATCCCAGGTCACGGGAAAATGATGCCGGCCGTCCACCGGCTGGTCCGGCTGCGGCGGATAGGGCTTCGGGATGGGGGCCACATCATCCAGCCATGGGATTTTGACACCGTGAAGCAGCAGGACCCCGCCGTCATGGTCCATGGCACCGCTGAGAAAATTGATGATATTGATGCAGTGTCTCAGCTTCCAGCTGTTGGCATAATTGGGGCCGGCCGCATCCCGTTTGAGCGCCGGAATAAAGGCCCGGGGGGCTGCCGACATGAACTCCCGGGTGATCCGCTCAATCACATTTGCCCTGACACTGCTCATTTTTTCTGCCCAGTCGGGCGTATAGTCTGTAACGGTTTCTCCCAGTATCTGCAGGGCGGGTTTGACTGAGACGGCTCTGCTGCCAAGGGTGAACGAAAACGGGCCGCCGTCCAGGACCGCATCGTCGCAACTGCCGATATCTTTGGGTCCGGCCCCTGACTGTGACCATACCAGCCATTTGCCGTTTTCCCCGGTCAGGTGCAGGCCGGTTTCCAGATCGATCAGGGCCGGGGCATCGGTATATGCCTTTAAAAATCCGGTTTGATACAATTTTTCGTTCAAGGTGATCCGGATCATGGCCAGGGCCACGGCCAGATCGGTTCCCGGTAAAATGGTGTAGTACTCGTCGGCAAAGGCATCGGCAACGGTTGTGCGCAGCGGGTTGAACATGATCCGCCGGGTCCCTTTCCGTTTTCCCTCCACCAGGTGATTTAAAATTCCGGCCTTCCCGGCCTTGGAAAAAGAATCAAA
>DATHSR010000412.1:0-9406 GCA_035464035.1 Desulfotignum sp.
TGGCGGTGGTGATTGCGGAAGGCCGGAAAATCGCCATGGTGGAAGAACCCACCGGAAAAGGGTATGAAATCGCAATCGGCACCCATATGGGAGAAAATGGCGGGCAGGTGGTGGATATCTCTTTTGACGGCATTGTCGTCAAGGAGATGGTGACGGGTTTGAACGGCAGTCAGACCCCGCACTTCCAGAAAATAAAATTTCATAAACCAGACAATGGGGAATAATATGATTGGTTTTCAGTTTATGACCTGTTTTGACCGGGTTCTGGCCGGAATTGTGATTCTGGCGGTTTTGACCGGGGCCGGATGCGCAGGATTGGAAACGCAGCTGTCAACGTCTGCTGACGTCCCGGCCCGGACGGAAACCTCAGGCCGCATCGATCCGGTCCATGCGATGGATGGTGACCCATCAGATCCCCAGGGTGCAGATCAAATGAAACCCGGTGAAACCCCGTCGGGATATTCCGCCGGCCCGGGAACCGCCCATTCTGCTGCACCGCCGGTGCCGGCCTTTGGGGTGTCTGCTTCAAAGGATGCTGAACCGGTGGAGAAATCAGCGGATCCGGCAGGCGATCCCGGACCCGGATTCCCGGGACAACCGCCGGCCATCCCGGAGCCGCCGGCATATACCGGCGAAAAAATCAAACTGGATTTTTATGACACAGATATTAAAAATGTTTTCCGGATTCTCCGGAGTGTCAGCGGGTTGAACTTTGCCGTGGACAAAGATGTCCTGGGCAAGGTCACCCTGACCCTGGAAAAACCGGTTCCCTGGGATCAGGTACTGGACCTGGTATTGAAAATGAACGGGCTGGGGAAAAAAATGGAAGGAAATGTGGTGCGCATTGCCACCCTGCCCACCCTGAGACAGGAGGCACAGGATCTTCAGGATGCCATCGCGGCCCGCAGGCAGGCGCTGGATCAGGAAAAAAGCCTTGAACCCCTGTTAACCGAATATATCTTTGTCAACTATGCCGATGCCCTGACCGATATCCAGCCCCATATCAGCGCCCTGCTGACGCCGGAACGGGGCAGTGTTTCCGTGGACCGGCGCAGCAACATGGTCATCGTGACCGATACCCGGGAAAAGCTGGATCAGATTCGTGAGATGATTTTCCGTCTGGACACGGTGACCCCACAGATCATGATCGAGGCCAAAGTGGTGGAGGTGACCCGGGAGTTTTCCCGGAGCATCGGCATGGGATGGAATCTGACCAATGACCCGTCGATCTCTTCCGGGTTCATCAATGACACGAATGTGTCGGTGAACAACCCGGTGGGGGACGGCGGCATGAGCGGAGATTTTTCTTTTTTCCGGCTGTTCGGCTCCTCAAGCATGGCATTGAACGCAAAACTGCTGGCATCAGAGGTGCAGGGGGATGTCCGCATCGTGTCCTCTCCCCGTATTCTGACGCTGGACAATAAAACAGCCAGAATCAAGCAGGGAGAGGAGATTGCCTACCTTGAACGGGACGATGCCGGGGGCTCTGCCGTGAATTTCAAAGATGTGGACCTGCTGCTGGAAGTGACCCCCCACGTGACCCCGGATGAGCGTATTTCCATGCGGGTTTTTCTCACCAAAAACGATGTGGCCGGATTTACGCAGCTCGGCGTTCCCTATCTGACCACCAATGAAGCAGAAACCGAACTGCTGGTGAACAACAACGATACCGTGGTCATCGGCGGAATCGTCAAGACGACCACGAGCAGCAACAAGTCCGGGCTGCCGTTTCTAACCGGGATTCCCATCCTGGGAGACATGCTTTTGGGCAGCAGCAAGAAAGAGGACAAGCGAAATGAACTGCTCATATTTTTGACCCCTTCCATCGTCCAGCTGGCCCAGCGGCGGAATTTCGACCGGCCGGCCGATTAATTCAGGGAAGCCAGGCGTTCGGATGCGGTTTTTTTCAAAACCGAATTTTCATGGGCATATTGCAGCACGTTCTGCCAGGACCGGCGGGCCTCCTGGGACCGGCCGGCAGCCTCATAGGCCTGGGCCAGGTCAGCATGCAGAATGGGGGCTTCCGGATGCCTGAGAAGACAGGCCGTAAGAAAATCGATGGCCTGGTTTTCCCGGCGGGTTTCAAGAAACACCCGGGCCAGCCCGTGGGAGGCGGTCACGAAACCGGGTGCCGCATCCAGGGCCTGTGAAAACCAGAATTCCGCCTGAGCAGGATCCTGCTTTCCCAGAAACGCCCATCCCAGATTGGAAAGGGGAAACTGGGGGGTGGGATACAGCAGATCGTCCAGTACCTGGTTGAATGCCAAGATGGCCAAATCCCACTTTTCCTGCCGCAGGTAAGCGGCCCCCAGGTTATTCAAGGCCTCGGTGTAATCAGGTTTCAGGTCCAGGGCTTGTTTGAAAACCGGGACGGCCAGGTCATCCCTGTTTTTCCCCATATAGGCCAGTCCCAGGCTGTTGAGCAGGTATGGATCGCTGGGAAGGGTTTTGCGGGCCTCCAGCAGCCTGGACAGGGCTGCCGTATAATCTCCCTGGACCAGAAAAGCGTCCCCCTGGATTTTAACCGCCTCTGCCAGACGCACCTGGTCCCGGGACCCGCCGCCGGTACAGGCGGCGATGGAAAGGCCGATCAGAACAAGGCACAGCAGGTGCGGTTTCATGGGTCATCCTTGTGACAGATCATGGGCGTTTAAACCGGTCAGATCTGCCGGGTATCATCATGGATCAGCCGGAGACAGGTCCATTTTCCGGGCGATTTTGTCCGATATTTCCTGGACGAACCGGGCAAACTCCGATTTTTCAAGGCGCTTTTCCTGGGACGGCACCAGATCCGGATTGTCCGGTGATATCAGCTCGGGCAGATTCATGCGTTCCGGGTCCGGGACAATGTGATAGGATTCAGGGATCTGGTTGTTGAAATACAGATCCTGGAACCCGGAAAACTTGATGGCATGGGCCGTGGCATCCAGGACCGCGGTTTCGTTCAGGGCAATCAGGCCCATGGCCCGTGCCTTGACCAGACCGGCCAGGCATTCCCCCCCCTGGGTGCAGGCAATGTGGCCGTTCTGGTTGGCGGTGAGCTGCCAGTCCATGATGGCCTGTTCTGTGACCTGGACAAAAAACACATTGTCCTGCCCGGATGCCCGGTTGTATTCCTCGGCAATGGCCACCACCCGGGGCATGGACACCGGGTTGCCGATCATGGCTGCCTGGGCCACACTGGGCCGGGTATTCACCGGATGAAACACCCGTTTGGCTTTGTCGGGTTCCAGATAATACTGATAGACCGGATCTGCATGTTCCGACTGGACACCGATGATTCTGGGCAGCCGGTCGATGATGCCGGCCTTGAAAAATTTGAGAAATCCGTTCATGACCGCGGAAATATTGCCGGCATTGCCGATGGGAACCACGATCACCTTGTGGCGCATATCCCAGTCAAAATCCTGGGCGATTTCATAGGAATAGGATTCCTGGCCCAGAATCCGCCAGGCGTTCTTGGAGTTGAGCAGGGCCACCGGATACCGGCTGGACAGATGTTCCACCACCTTCATGCAGTCGTCAAACACCCCCGGGATTTCAAATACCCGGGCACCGCTGCCCAGCGGCTGGGACAGTTGCTGGGCCGTGACTTTTCCCTGGGGCAGGAGCACGGCCGACTTGACCTGCGGCCCCAGGTATGCGGCATACAGGGCTGCGGCGGCAGAGGTGTCTCCGGTGGATGCGCAGATGGCAATCACATCGGACACAAGACCCTGGTCGATGAGATACTTGATGCAGGACAGGGCCGAGGCCATGCCCCGGTCCTTGAACGAGGCGCTGGGGTTCTGGCCGTCATTTTTGTAAAAAAACCGGATGCCTACTTTTTCCTGCAGAAAACTGCCGGCCTCCACCATGGGGGTGTGGCCCTCTCCCAGATAGACGATGGATGCCAGCGGAAGAATGGGGCCGATGAACTCATGGTACCGGTAAATGCCTTTGAGGGCCGGAATTTTCAGCATCCGGCGAAAGTCAAATATCTGCTGCCAGAGGGTGCCCGGAATCTGATGAAGATCGTCCTGGTGCCGGTTGTGGATCATCAGAACCGAATCGCACGCCGGGCAGACATACAGCAGTTTTTCCACAGAATGTGTTGCCCCGCAGCCCAGGCACTGGTAAAACAGCTCCCCTTTTGGCTCGGGAATGAGATGGGGCCGGATATGTTCGGGAAACAGGTTATTTTTCATTTTCAATCCGTTTTTGGCCTCCCATATACGGCACCAGGGCCTCGGGTATTTTAACCGTGCCGTCGGGCTGCTGATAGTTTTCAAGGATGGCGGCAAAGGTTCTGCCCACCGCCAGGCCAGAGCCGTTGAGGGTGTGGCAGAATTCGGGTTTTCTGGCGGTTTCCCGTTTAAACCGGATATCCGCCCGCCGGGCCTGGAAGTCCAGGCAGTTGCTGCACGAGGAGATTTCCCGGTATTTGTCCTGTCCGGGCATCCATACTTCGATGTCATAGGTTTTGGTGGCGGAAAACCCCAGGTCCCCGGTGCACAGGGTCAGCACCTGGTACGGCAGTTCCAGCCGCTGGAGTATGGTTTCCGCATTGGCCACCAGGGACTCCAGTTCATCAAACGAGGATTCAGGGGTGGTGATTTTCACCATTTCCACCTTGTTGAACTGGTGCTGCCGGATCAGTCCCTTGGTATCCCGGCCGTAGGAGCCGGCTTCAGACCGGAAGCAGGGGGTATAGGCGGTAAACTTGAAGGGCAGGTTGGCCTCCGCCAGTATCTCTCCGGCATAGATATTGGTCACCGGCACCTCAGAGGTGGGAATCAGGTAGTAATCCAGACCTTCAAGCTTGAACAGATCTTCTTCAAATTTAGGCAGCTGGCCGGTGCCGGTCATGGTGGCCCGGTTGACGATGAAGGGGGGAAGGGTTTCCTTGTATCCGTGTTCTCTGGTGTGGATATCGAGCATGAAGTTGATCAGGGCCCGTTCCAGGCGGGCACCGGATCCCAGGTACAGCGGAAATCGTGATCCGGCCAGCTTGGTGGCCCGGCCAAGGTCCAGAATGCCCAAGGCTTCTCCGATGTCTGCGTGGTCCTGAACCGGAAAGTCAAATTTCCGGGGGGTGCCGTAAGTTCTTTCCAGCCGGTTATCGGTATCGTCTCGTCCCTGGGGCACATCGGCGTGGGGCAGGTTGGGCAGAATGATCAGAAACGCCTTCATGGCGGCGTCCACCTCGGCCAAATCTTTGTCCAGGGTCTTGATGGTGTCGGATACGGTCCGCATCTGTTCGATGCTGTCCCCGGCATCCTGGCCGGAGCGCTTCATTCGGGCAATGTCGTCGGACACCACATTGCGCCGGTGCCGCAGCTGCTCGATTTCCAGCAGCAGTTTTTTCCTTTTTTCTTCATTTTCAAGCAGTACGGCAAAGTCAATTTCCGCACCGCGTTTTTTCATTCCTTGTTGAACCGTGTCCAAATTATTGACAATATATTTTAAATCCAGCATGGTTATCCTTCACAATCGATCGGGTCGGGGTCGTTATGTCTCAGTTTCAAAGGTTCGCCTCAAGCTTATCCAAATAACATGGCACTTGTGAACAGTCAATGGATTATTGCAGGTTGACAACCCGGCACTTGTGTATAATATATGAGAAAATTTTTTTGTAACAACAAGGAAAAATGATTATGGAAGAGGTAAAAAACACAACAACCGGTATATTGGCGCAAGTAGCTGAAAGATTGGATGAATTCACCAAAGAGGAGCTGGAGGCCAAATATTATCAGATTGAAAGCAAGGTGTTTGAGTTTGCCAATTTCATGGAAGCCCAGATATCATTCATGTATACATCCGGCAATGATCAGATCGCCATGGAGCCGATTATACGAAAAGCCCTTCAAATCGAAAAAATGATTGTGCTGCCGGTATTCACGGACGCAAAAAATGCGTTTCATATCTGCAAGATCACCAATTACGACCGGGACCTTTTATTGAACAAAAATGATGTGCTGGAACCGGACACGGAAAAATGCAAAAAAGTGTCCCTGGAGGAGATCGATATCGCCTTTATTCCGGGACTGGCATTTGACGACAAGGGCGGCCGCATCGGACTGGGCGGCAACTATTACACCCGGCTGATCACCCGGCTGCCCGAAACCTGCCGGAAGGTGTCCCTTGCCTTTGAAGAGCAGATCGTGGACCAGATCCAGATGGATTCCAGAAAACACACCGTGGACATCATCATCACCGACAAGCGGGTCATCTACAAGATCTGAGGCGGTTTTCCGGACTTTCCCGCCTGCTGCAGGACCAGCGGGCCATATTTGTCCGGGTTGCGCCGGATATAGGCATCCACAAAGGAGCAGGTGGGAATCACGGTGTAGCCGTTGTCTTTTGCATAATCCAGAGCGGCCTTCACCAGCGTTGCCGCCACGCCCTGCCCCCTGAAAACTTCGGGCACGAACGTGGATTTAAAATCCAGCACCGTATCCGACACCTGGGAATAGGTCAGGTACGCCTCACGCAACGCGTTTGTGATGAAAAACCGGTTCTTCTCCTGATCGTGCTGAACCTCCGGGATCATTTCTCTTTCTCCTTTTCATGCCCCGTGGCGCGGTGTTTTTTTGGAACGCTGCCGTCATCACTTAATGCCGGCCCGCCTGAGCAGGCGGGTGAATATCCCGGCCCTCTCAACCGCAACCGGAGAGACCAGGTCCGCAGTTCCCAGGGTCCGGCCGTCCAGGGTAAAGGTAGCTTCTCCCAGCTTCTGGCCCTGTTCCACCCGGCCTTTCAGCTCCCCGGGCAGCCGGATCTCATTCTGGATCCCCTCGGCTTTTTCCCTGAGGACCGGAAAGTTCAGATCAGCGGCCGCCACCGCCTGGAGAAAGGGGGTTTTGCCGTCCTTCAGCCGGATGGGGTCGCCAAATTCCTGGCCCTGGCGGGCCAGTGCCGCCATCTGGTACCGGGCCATGTGCTTTTTGAACTGTTCCAGCGCCACATTGTCCCTGGTCTTTGCGCTGGGGCTCCCCAGAACCGCCACAATCAACCGGACCCCGTCCTTCTGGGCCGTGGCCACCACGTTGAATCCGGCCTTCCGGTAATACCCGGTTTTCAGGCCGTCTGCGCCGGGCAGTTTCCCAAGAAGCTTGTTGTGGCTGTTCATGATAAAGGCGCCGTCCCTGAAGGTATCGGTCTGAATGGCCGTCCATTCCAGAAGTTTAGGGTGTTTCAGAAGTTCTCTGGACAGGCGCATCAGGTCCCGGCAGGTGCTGGTGTCCTCCCCGCGGTCGGGTGAGGGCGGAAGGCCGTGAACGCTGTGGAATTCCGTATCATTCATGCCGAGCCGCCGAGCCGTCTGGTTCATTTCCGCCACAAAGGCTTCAATGGTTCCGGACAGATGCTCGGCCAGGGCATAGGCTGCGTCGTTTCCCGATGCCACCAGAAGCGCTTTCATCATTTGTTCCAGGGTAAAGGATTCACCGTGCTTGAGATATACCTGGCTCCCGCCGATCCTGGAAGCGGCCGCCGATGTCGTCACGGTATCGGTCAAAAGGACGTCGCCGGAAGCCAGCCTGTCCATAACCACCAGCGCGGTCATGAGCTTGGTCACGCTGGCAAGGGGATGTTTCAGGTCAGGATTGATCTCTTCCAGTATGTCGCCGGTGGCGGCCTCCATGACGATCAGGGAGGTGAAAGGGGGCTGCGGCAGCTCTTTTGCGGCCACGGCCCCTGGGCCGGCTTTCCGGGTTTCTTTTGCAGCGGCAAAAGATGCCACCATCAGGATGATCAGCACGCACAGGAAGTATTTTTTCATGAATCAAAGCCTTTTTGCAGTCATGTGGTCATAAAAAAAACGGGTATCCGCCTGATTTATAGATCAGGCGGTTCTTTCTTGTCAATCCCCCCATCCAAAACCCGGTTTGCGCCCAAGCAACAATGCATTCGGGTGCATGCGGCAACCATCAGAGGACCTTTCTGCGCTTTATTTCTTGCTGGTCAATGATTTCGCCAGCTCCCTGCCCAGCATAAACACTTTATCCAATGAATCCGTATCTTCTTTGACCTTTCCCCTGTCGAAAATCCTTAAAACGGCCTGCTCCCCAATGACCTGATATCCGAGCGCTTCGATCGGCATCCGCATGGCCTCAAGGGTAAACCCCATGTCTTTCTTGTTTTCCTGTTCGCAGACTGCCACCAACACCGCTTTTCGATCCTGATCGGCCAGCTGACTCGACCACGCTCTTGGACGCGTATTTTCAAAATTATAAAAGCAGTAGAGCCGGTCAATAAAGGCCTTCATCCATGAAGTTATGTTATAGTTGTGAGCCGGTGAAACAAGAACAAGACCTTTCGAAGCAATGATCTGTCTGTAGATCAATGACATCCCATCAACCAGGCCGGTACAGATTTTGTCTTTTCTGCACGTCTCGCACCCGATGCACCCCTGAAACTGAACCTCTCTCAATTGAATAGAACCGCATTCGATGTTTTCCCGGCTCACCCCTTTGAGAACGTGTCTCAATAAAACATCTGAATTTCCGTTTTTTCTGGGGCTGCCGGCAACTCCCAACACCTTATTGCCTGGAAGCAACTTGCCATTACCTGATTTGATTAATGAACTCAGCATTTCCTTGGTTCGTTCATTCATTTACGAACGGCAGCCATCAGCCGCGCGAGGTACGAGCGTCGGCTGCATGGCTTGGTTATTCATCTTCATCTTGCGGGCCAACCCAAAAGAGCGGGTTATGTGCCACCTCCCATAGATAGCCGTCTGGATCGGCAAAGTAGCCGGAGTAACCGCCCCAAAACACTTTCTGAGCGGGTTTCACCAGTGTGGCACCTGCTGAAACAGCCTGTTCTATGAGTTCCTCAACTGCCGCTTCCGAATCCACGTTATGCGCAATCGTGAAACCGGAGAACCCGGTACCGTCGGCGGGCACTCCCGCGTCCTCCGCCAACGACTCCCGCCCGTATAGCCCGAGCCAGCTACCATTGAGTGTAAAGAATGCGACCTCTGGCGGTGATTCCATCCTCGGCAGGCCAAGGCCCTGCTCGTAGAAGCGGACCGACTCTTCCAGATCCCTGACGCCCAGCGTAATCATGCTGATCCTTGGCTTCATTCAGAATCCTCCATTGATGCATAACAATTTCATGAGTGGATCTGTATAGCAATCACCGTCCAATATCTATCTGTATAACAGTGCATACTGATTTTTATTTCACCCGGTCAGAAAAATCAGAAATCAGAAACTGGAAATTTCATAACACCTTTTCCGGCGGCAGGCAACTTTATTTGGGAAAAAGCCTATCTGTGCAGTATCGGATCGAAGGTGTGGGGTTGCGGCGGGAAGCGGGCCAATCTGTTTTCAGCGTCCAGTGGCGGGGGGCGGTTGCCGGTTGAATCCCATTTTGCCTTGTTTCTACAGCCTGTTGGGCGCGGCACAGTCAAAAACGGCAA
>DATHSR010000413.1:0-9010 GCA_035464035.1 Desulfotignum sp.
GATCGACATGGAGCTGTCCTTTGTCAATGAAAAACAGATCATGGAAATCGCCGAAGGCCTGATCTGTGCCATTTTCAAAAATGTGCTGGGCATGGACCTGAACATCCCCTTTCCCAGACTGACCTATGCCGAGGCCATGGACCGGTTCGGCCTGGACCGTCCAGACCTGCGGTTCGGCCTGGAACTCAAGAATGTGTCTGACCTTGTTGAAAATACGGATTTCAAGCTGTTTGCCAGTGTGGTAAAAAACGGCGGCCTGGTCAAGGCCATCAATGCCAAGGGATGTGCATCGTTTACCCGCAAGCAGATCGATGATCTTACTGAATTTGCCGCGGTTTACCGGGCCAGGGGCCTGGCCTGGATCAAGATCAAAGAAGATCAGTGGCAGTCACCCATTGCCAAATTTTTTACCGAGAATGAAAAACAGGCCCTGGCCGAGCGGATGGCTCTGACTCCTGGAGATATTGTTTTCTTTGTGGCGGACCAGCCCGATATAGCCAACGAAGCCCTGGGACAGCTGAGAAATGAACTGGCCCGGCGGCTGGGACTGATTCCCCAGGATCTGTTTTCATTCACCTGGGTCACCGATTTTCCCCTGCTTGCCTTTGATGAAACCGAAAACCGTTACCAGGCCCTGCATCATCCGTTTACCTCCCCCAGTGAAACAGACATTCCCAAACTGGATACCGCGCCCCTTGAGGTGAATTCCAGGGCCTATGACCTGGTTCTCAACGGCATTGAAATCGGCGGGGGCAGTATCCGCATTCATGATACCGCGCTCCAGGAAAAAGTATTGAACTGCCTGGGCATCGGGCCGGCAGACGCCCGGGAAAAATTCGGATTTCTTCTGGATGCACTGGCGGCCGGCGCCCCGCCCCACGGCGGCATCGCCTTTGGCCTGGACCGCCTTGTGATGCTGCTGTGCAAAGAGGATTCCATCCGGAATGTCATTGCCTTCCCCAAAACCCAGAAGGCGACCTGTCCGCTGACAGAGGCCCCATCCGTCCCGTCACCGGGCCAGCTCCAGGAACTGGGGATACGGACAGCCAAAATCCTGGAATAACCGGACCGTTTTTGGACGCAAAAAAGGCCTTCCTGACAGGAATTCCCCGCCCCAGGAAGGCCTTTTTGCTTTTCATACCGGCCTTTTCCGCTTCACATGGAGGATGGGGGTGTTGAATACCAGGGCCGACACATTGTCGTCCCGCTTGACCTTCAACTCCAGGGCATCCTTGTCGATCTCGAAATATCTTGAAATCACATCCACAATATCCTGCTGGAGATCGGTCAGCGTGGTGTCGTTGACTTCGAGCTTATCATAAATCAAAGAGAATTGGAGACGCTTTTTGGCGGTATCCTTGCTGTTTTTTTTGCCGATGAACCGTTTCAATAATCCGCTGAGCATGAAAAATTCTCCTTATTATTTTAGCCCGAATGTCTTGCTGATTTTTTGCCACATACTGGTTTTATACACCGGCATTTCAATGGGCAGGTCCTCTTCGCCATTCAGGCGCCGGGCGATCCGCCGAAATGCAGCACCGGCTTTTGAGTCATTCTGCAGCACCAGCGGGGTTCCGGTGTTGGAGGAGATCAATACTTTGTCATCCATGGGAACCAGCCCCACCAGATCAATGGACTGCACTTCGAGCACATCTTCATGGCTGAGCATTTCTCCGCGCATCACCCGGGCCGGCTCGATACGGTTGACGATCAGCTTGGGGTTCAAAGACCGGGCATACAGCAGCCCGATAACCCGGTCCGCATCCCTGACGGCCGACACATCCGGGGTACAGATCACCAGCGCTTCATCAGCGGATACCACTGAATTTTCAAACCCCCGTTCTATCCCGGCGGGTGAATCCATGATAATATAGTCGAACTTGGCTCGGAGCTGCGCTGCGATCCGCTGCACGCCGGCAGTGGTCAGCACATCCTTGTTGTCGCTCTGGGATGCGGGAATCAGAAAAAGGTTTTCAATTCGCCGGTCCCGAATGGCGGCCTGTTCAATTTTGCACCGATCCAGGACCACATCCACAATATTGAAAACAATCCGGTTTTCCAGGCCCATGACCACATCCAGATTCCGCAGTCCGATATCCATGTCCACAATGGCCACCCGGTTTCCTTCAAGCGCCAGTGCAGCGCCAATGGAAGACGTGGCCGTGGTCTTGCCGACGCCGCCTTTTCCGGATGTGACAACAATGATTTTTCCTTCCAAATTCACACCTCAATCATTTTAAAGTATCGTTTTAAACCGCTTCCGGCCAGGGCATTTTCCTGAACGGGTTTGCTTTCATATAATCTTGTACCAGAATGGTGCCGTCTTTCACACTGGCAAACTCCGGCACGGTTTGATTGGTTTCGTTACTGCCGGCTGCCGTGACAGTGCCGATTTTGACACTGGTGGGTTCAAAGGAGAGGGCAAATATGATTGCTGCCTCATTTTTCGGGTTTCCCGCATGAACCTTTCCCGACAGCTTTCCCATAACCACGATATCACCCCCGGCGATGATTTCAGCGCCTGGGTTCACATCCCCGAAGATCACCACATGTCTGGGAGTCTCCACCTTCTGACCGGATCTGACCCGGCCCCGCAGCATCAGCACATTGCTCCGGTGGTGATTCCACCCCTTGGAAAGATCCCGCTCCCGGATTCTTTGGGTGGGGACCGACTGTTTCTGGGGAGGTGTCGTCACCCGCCCCACCCCAAACTTTTCAATCAGCCGGGATTTGACAAGGGAAAAAAGGTCTTCATGTCCCCGGGCATCTCCCATGTCGATGACCACACTGGCATTCACCGCCAGGTGGTTCAGTCTCTTGAACAGCTTGTCCATTTCTGCGATCAGAAGATCTTCGGACTGGGACGGATCCAGAGTCACCCATAACCCTCCGCCTACGCCCTTGAGCTTTACAGGTGCCGCGTTTTCAAAATGTATCATGATGTTGGCGCATTAAATGCCCTTTTTTTCCGAATTATGACAGTGTGCCGCGCAAAATATATGAAATCAGACAAACCCTGTCAAGCAATGAATCGCCTCACACCGCATTTGCCCGACCCAAAAAGATTCGGTCTCTGCCCGTGCTGTTTATGTTTTTTTTGTTGACACCTGAAAAACAGGATCTATAATACGCTGCCATGCTATTGTTACTATACACAGAAACAGACCGGCGTCTGTCTTTTGTATTGCTCTCCCCTGCGAATACTGGTAAAACCCCTAAATTGGAGGCCGCAAATGTTAATCGTAATGCATAAAAGCGCAACAGATCATCAAGTCCAGTCTGCGGTGGCAGCTGTTGAAAAAAGAGGATATACGGCCCGGCCGATCCCCGGCGGAGACCGGGTATCCATCGGTATCCTGTATAATAAAGGCTCTGTGGACGCCGGGCATTTTCTGGGTCTTGATGGTGTAAAGGAGGTCATTCCGGTGACAAAACCCTACAAGCTTGTCAGCCGGGAATTCAGGCAGGAAAATACCCAGATTCACGTCGGTGACGCTGTTTTCGGCAACGGCACCATGCCCGTGATTGCCGGTCCCTGCGCGGTTGAAAGTCAGCAGCAGGTTCTGGCCATCGCAAAAGCCGTCAAAAAGGCCGGCGCAAAACTTTTCAGGGGCGGTGCGTTCAAACCCCGGACATCTCCCTATTCTTTCCAGGGTCTCGGGCAAAAAGGGCTTGAATACCTGGCCCGGGTCAGAGAAGAAACCGGCCTTCCCGTGGTCACCGAAGTGATGGACGTTGAAACATTTGATATGGTGGAAGCCTGTGCCGATGTGATCCAGATCGGTACCCGGAACATGCAGAACTTCGCCCTGCTGCGCCGGGCGGGTAAAACAAGAAAACCGGTCATCTTGAAACGGGGCATGTCGGCCATGCTCCAGGAATGGCTCATGGCGGCGGAATATATCATGGAAGAAGGAAATCCCCAGGTCATCCTGTGTGAACGGGGGGTCCGGACCTTTGTCCGTCACAGCCGCAACACCCTGGATCTGTCCGTGGTGCCGGCGGTAAAAAAAGAAAGTCACCTGCCGGTCATCGTGGATCCCAGCCATGCCGCCGGAGTCAGGGACCAGGTGGTCTGGCTGGCCTATGCGTCTGCCGCACTGGGCGTCGACGGGCTGATGGTCGAAGTCCACAACCATCCGGAAGAAGCCTTGAGTGACGGGGCCCAGTCCCTGTATCCGGAACAGTTTGAACAGGCCATGAAAAAAATGACTGCCATCCGGGCCATCATTGAGACACCATGATAAAAACCCATAAAATTCTGGGGAAAGGGGGAACCTCTCAGATCCATGTGGGGGAGCGCCTGGGCAACCTTGGGAATCATCTGCCGGACCAGCCGCTGGTGATCATCACCGACGAAATCGTGAAATCCCTTTATGGGCAAGCCTTTCCAAAGGCCCCGGTAATAACCATCGGCACTGGAGAACAGATCAAGACCCTGTCCACCGTGGAAACCATATTACACCGCCTGATCGAGCTGGGATGCGACCGTTCCTGTTTTATTCTGGGTATCGGCGGCGGCATTGTCTGCGACATTGCCGGATTTGCGGCATCGATTTTTATGCGGGGCGTGGATTTCGGGTTTGTTTCCACCACCCTGCTTTCCCAGGTGGATGCCAGCGTGGGGGGTAAGAACGGGGTCAACCTGTCGGCCTTCAAAAATATGGCCGGGGTGTTCAGCCAGCCCCGGTTTGTGATCTGCGATCCGGAGATGCTCAAGACCCTGCCCCAAAAAGAGATAGCCAATGGCATGGCTGAAATTGTCAAGCACGCCCTCATCGCGGATGCCGGCATGCTGGCATTTATTGAAAACAACCATGCCCGTGCCCTGAATCTGGATCCGGAAATCATTTTTCAGCTGGTATCTGATTCAGTGGCCATCAAATCCCGGGTGGTGCAGCAGGATGAAAGGGAATCGGGCGAGCGTCGAAAACTCAATTTCGGCCATACCATCGGCCATGCCGTTGAAAAACTGGATCCATCCGGCCACGGCAGCGCCGTTTCCAAAGGCATGGCCGCCGCCGCCCTTTTTTCGGCAAAAAAAGGACTGCTGCCATATCAGGCGGTGGAACGGATCGTTTCTTTGCTCCACACACTGGGTCTGCCCACCGACCTGAACTATGACAGTGCCAGGCTCATGGAGGCGGCCGGCCGGGATAAAAAAAAGCAAGGCGCGTTTCTATCCTTTGTTTTTCTGTCAGCCCTCGGGGCCGCCAAAGTGGAAAAAATCCATTTAGATGAACTGAACGCCTTCCTCCAGACTGCCGTGGCCTGATCTGATCACGCTGACACGTCCACCGGTCTGTGGATGTCTATTTTTTTGTTGACAAATAAGCGTCGATCCTATTTAATATCAAAAATGAATATTGGTGAAAAAAACAGAAAAGGACCGCCGAGTGGACCGGTTTACCCAGTTGTGCAGAACCCATGGATTAAAAGTGACCCCGCAGCGGGTGGCGGTTTACAATGTCCTTAAAAAAGCGACAGACCATCCCTGTGCCGACAGGATCCACAAGCAGCTTCTCTGTGATTTCCCCAGCATTTCTCTGGATACGGTGAACCGCACCCTGATCACCTTCGCCCGGATAGGAATCATCGATGTTGTGGAAGGCCAGGGAGATCCCAGGCGGTTTGATCCCAACCTGGAAGATCACCACCATTTTTACTGTGTGTCATGCAATGCCATCACTGATTTTCATGCGCCGGACCTGAAACAGATCCAGCTTCCGGATGACATTGTCCGTTCATTCACAATCACCGGGCAGCGGCTCTGCCTTACCGGTTATTGTGACCAATGCCGGCACCGGGCACTTGTCCGGATATCGGCAAATGGATAACAGTTTAATTTTTAACCCGACAAGGAGAAAGAAATGACTGCTTTAAAAGGAACCAAAACAGAAAAAAACATTTTGACCGCATTTTCAGGTGAGTCCCAGGCCAGAAACCGGTATACCTACTTTGCCAGTGCCGCCAAAAAAGAAGGATTTGTTCAGATTTCCGACATTTTTGCCGAAACCGCTGATCAGGAAAAAGAGCATGCCAAGCGTCTGTTCAAATTTTTGGAAGGCGGTGAGCTTGAAATCACCGCTGCCTTTCCCGCCGGCGTGATCGGCACCACCCTGGAAAACCTGAAAGAAGCCGCTGCCGGTGAAGCCTATGAATGGACCCAGATGTACCCGGAATTTGCCGCCACTGCCAGAGAAGAGGGGTTTGATGCCATTGCCGCAGTTTTTGAGGCCATCGCCGTTGCGGAAAAGCAGCATGACAAACGTTACAAGGACCTGGCCGCCAATATTGAAGCCGGCAGGGTGTTCAAAAAAGAAACCTCCGTCACCTGGCGCTGCCGCAACTGCGGATACCTGCATGAAGGCAGCCAGGCACCGGACTTGTGCCCTGCCTGTGCCCATGAGCAGGCCCATTTTGAAGTGCTGGGGGAAAACTGGTAACCCCACTGAACCGGCCGGAATCTCCGGCTTTTCTGAATTACAAAAAAATGACAGGCCCTGGCTTCGCACAGTCTGTGATCCAGGGTCTGTCATTTTTCAATTCCCGCCGGATGACGATACCCAAAATACGTTACCGGCCCATTCACTGTTTGACAAAAATGCCATCTGCACATATAGTTACAGATATTTTGAATTTAGCCAAATTTGCATTACCGGTATGACGCACCACCGGTTAACCTTAAAAATGTTAGGATATAACCATGGCAGAAACGATCATAGAGATTGATGACGATGGCTTCGAAACAGCGGTATTGAAATCGGACAAACCGATCATGGTGGATTTCTGGGCACCCTGGTGCGGTCCCTGCAAAGCCATTGCACCGACTGTGGAAGCATTGGAAAAAGAGTACGGCGACAAGATGACCTTTGCCAAGGTCAATGTGGATGAAAACCCCATCAGCCCCAGCAAATATGGTGTCCAGGCCATTCCCACCCTGATTTTCTTCAAGGACGGGAAAGTTGTCGATCAGATCACCGGCATGGTTGCCAAGGAAAAACTGGAGCAGACCATTAAGAACATCCTCTAAGGAGACCCGGGCATGCCTGATTTTGATTATGATCTGGTGATCATCGGCGCCGGCCCGGCCGGGCTCACCGCCGGGCTCTATGCGGCCAGGGCCAGGATGAACGTACTGCTTTTAGAAAAAACCGTTCCCGGGGGTCAGATCATTGTCACCGACTGGATTGAAAACTATCCCGGGTTTCCCGAAGGTATCAGCGGATTCGACCTGGCGGAAAAAATGAAACTGCAGGCCGAGGCCATGGGACTGAAAATCGATACCGCTGAAGTCCATTCCCTGAACCTGGCCCCGGATATCAAGACGGTGGTTCTCAAGGACAAAACCATCACGGCAAAAACCCTGATCATTGCTTCCGGAGCATCTCCCAAGAAACTGGGAATCGGTGAGGACCGGTATATGGGCAAAGGGATCTCCTTTTGTGCCACCTGTGATGCCCCGTTTTTCAGGGGCAAAACCGTGGTGGCCGTCGGCGGCGGCGACACGGCGGTTCAGGAAGCCATTTACCTGACCAAATTTGTCAAAAAGGTGTATCTGGTGCATCGCAGGGATGCCTTGCGTGCCACCAAAATTCTTCAGGAACGGGCGTTTGCAAACGACAAGATTGAGATGGTCTGGGATACCGTGGCCACCGGCGTAGACGGATTGTTCGGCATTGAAGGTGTGCATGTGAAAAACGTCAAAACCGGAGAGGAAAAAACCCTGAAAGCCGACGGATGCTTCATCTGGGTGGGAATTTTACCCAATACACAATTTTTGAACCATTCCGTTGATACGGATGAATATGGGTTTATCCGGGCCGATGCCAGCATGCGGACCAGCGTTCCCGGAGTATTTGCGGCCGGGGATGTCAGGGACACCCCGCTGCGCCAGGTTGCCACGGCTGTCGGTGATGGGGCCATCGCCGCAGTGTCTGCAGAACACTATATAGAGAATGCATAAAATGAAAAAATTGGTACTTCTGTTGTGTCTGGCCTTTCTGGTTTCGGGATGCGCCTTGTTTGAAGGGTCCCGCAGAATGGAGAAAACCGCTGAACAGCTCGCTGCTGAGGGCTCTTCCGCATTTAACCGGGGGAAATACCGGGATGCGGTCAAAGCCTATACCGACCTGAAAGACTGGTATCCGTTTTCCCGATATGCCATCCTGGCGGAGCTGAAAATCGCAGATGCGCACTTCAATCTCAAGGAATATGACCTGGCCATTGCCGCATATGAACAGTTTGAAAGAATGCATCCCAGAAATGAGGCCATCCCATACGTCATCAACCAGATCGGCATGAGCTGGTACAACCAGATGGATACGGTGGACAGGGACGTTACCCCGGCAAAAAATGCCATGGCCCAATTCAGGCGGCTTTTGGAACAGTTTCCAGATGATTCGTATGCAAAAAAAGCACCGGAACTCATCACCGACTGTATAGACAAAATCGCCGGACATGAACTGTATGTGGCAGAATTCTATCTGAAGACCGGCCAGTACCTGGCGGCCTTGAAACGGTTTGAATATATTGTGGAATTCTATCCTGGAACCCGGCAGAGTGAAACAGCGCTGAACCTGATTCCCGAGAGTGCGGCCCTGGCAGCGGCCGAAAAACAAGAGTAACTTTTTCCTTTACTTTTTTCCAGACCGGGTGTATAGATCTCGGGTTGTATTTTTGATCAAAATTTTCAGGAGTTTAATGATATGTCCAAAGAATGTGCCATTTGCGGAAAAAAACCCATGGTGGGCAACAACGTCAGCCACGCCCACAACCTGAACAAACGGCGTTTCAACCCCAACCTGCAGCGGGTCCGTGCCATTGTAAAGCAGGGCTGCGTCAGAAAAATCGATGTGTGCACCAGCTGTATCAAGGCCGGCAAGGTGACCAAGGCCGCCTGATCTCTCCACAGATCTTGCGGGTTACAGTATTTTTGCGGCCAGCTCCGCCAGCTCGGACCGTTCCCCTTTTTCCAGGTTGATATGGGCATACAGCGGCTGGCCTTTCA
>DATHSR010000414.1:0-2740 GCA_035464035.1 Desulfotignum sp.
GCTGTAGCTGCGGCCCTGGCTGTCAAGAAAAACGATGGGCAGGTCGCTGCGGGTCCGAAGATGGCAGAGCAGGCAATCCCCGGAACGGAACTTGACTTTTTCCGGGTCGATGTCATGGCCTTTGGCCGAACGGATCCATCCGTTTTCAGACAGAATGACGGTCACCGGTTCCACCTCCATGACATCGGTCACGGAAAACGCTTCAGCCTCCTTGCGCTCCTGGATGGGAGACAGCCGCTTGTCGCCATATTTTCTGGCATCTGATTTTATTTCATCAATGATATACGCTTTCAAGGCCCCCGGATCATTCAGCAGCGTGGTGATCTGATTTTGGAGGCCGTCCAGTTCCTTTATCTCAGACAGGATTCTGATCTCTTCCAGCCTGGCCAGCTGGCGCAGCCGGATCTCCAGGATGGCGCCGGTCTGTTCTTTGGACAGATCAAAGGCTTTGATGAGCGCCGGTCCGGCATGGTCCGATTCCCGGATGATTTTTATCACCTGGTCCAGATTCAGGTAGGCAATCCGGAATCCTTCCAGGATATGCAGCCGGCGGACCACCTTGTCCAGTTGAAAGGACAGCTTGTTTCTGACGGTCTCGAATCTGAACGCCAGCCACTCCTGCAGCAGGGATTTTAAGTTTTTCACTGCCGGCCGGCCGTTGATGCCGATCATGTTCATATTGAAGGCATAGGATTTTTCAAGGTCTGTGGTGGCAAACAGGTGATCGGTCAGGGCAGACAGGTCCACCCGGCTGGATCGCGGAATCACCACCAGGCGGGTGGGGTCTTCGTGATCAGACTCATCCCGGATATCACTGACCATGGGCAGTTTTTTATCCGTCATCTGGGCTGCGATCTGCTCATAGATCTTTTCCGCAGATGCATGATAGGGCAGGGCATAATAGACGATATCTCCCTGTTCGATGCGGAACCTGGCCCGCATCTTGATGCGGCCGTTACCGGTCTCATAGATGGACCTGATCTCCTCGGCCGGGGTGATGATCTCGGCGGCCGTGGGAAAATCAGGTCCCTTGATATGCCGGAGCAGTTCATCCAGAGAAGCGGTTTCATCCTCAATGAGCAGCACCAGGGCTCTGGCCACCTCTCTGAGATTGTGGGGCAGAATATTGGTGGCCATGCCCACGGCAATGCCGGTGGTACCGTTGAGCAGCAGGTTGGGAAGTCTTGCCGGCAGCAGCCGGGGTTCGTTCAGGGTGCCGTCAAAGTTGGGAACCCATTCCACCGTTCCCTGGTCCAGTTCATCGAGCAGCAGGTCTGCGTAACGGGAGAGCCGGGATTCAGTATAGCGCATGGCGGCAAAGGATTTGGGGTCATTGGGATCCCCCCAGTTGCCCTGGCCTTCCACCAGGGGATAGCGCAGAGAAAACGGCTGGGCCATGAGCACCATGGCTTCATAACAGGCCGTGTCCCCGTGGGGGTGGAATTTGCCCAGCACATCTCCCACGGTCCGGGCGGATTTTTTGAATTTAGCGGCCGAGGACAGTCCCAGCTGACTCATGGCATATACAATCCGCCGCTGCACCGGTTTCAGTCCGTCCCCGATATGGGGCAGGGCCCGGTCCAGGATCACATACATGGAATAATTGAGATAGGCTTTCCTGGCAAACTCCTGAAAGGCGATCTGCTCATGTTCCTCCATGGACGGGGACAAGGTTTCTTTCATGTCATTCTATCTCTTTGATATCGCCCTGGGTTTCAATCCACGCTCTTCTGTCTTTGGCCCTTTTTTTCCCCAGAAGCATGTCCATGGTGTCATGGACATCCGCCAGGGTGTCGGCCTGATCCACGGTCAACTGCACCAGGCGCCTGGAGTCCGGTGCAAGGGTGGTTTCCTTGAGCTGGGCCGGGTTCATCTCACCCAGTCCCTTGAACCGCTGAATATGGATTTTCCCAATTTTTTTTCTGCGGCTGATGCGTTTGACAATGCTTTCTCTTTCTTCATCATCCAGGGCGTAAAACACCTCTTTGCCCACATCGATCCGGTACAGAGGCGGCATGGCCACAAACACATGCCCGGCCGTGACGATGTCGGGAAAATGCCTTAAAAACAGGGCGCACAACAGGGTGGCAATATGCAGGCCGTCGGAATCCGCATCCGCCAGAATACAGACCCTGCTGTACCGCAGCCGGGACAGGTCTGTTTCTCCGGGCAGCACCCCCAGCACCTGGACGATATCCCGGATCTCCCTGGACTCCATGATGGCTGCACCCGGCATGTCCCAGGTGTTCAGAATCTTGCCCCGCAACGGCATGATGGCCTGAAACCGGCGGTCTCTGGCCTGCTTGGCCGATCCGCCGGCAGAATCCCCCTCCACAAAGAAAATTTCCCTTCTCTGCTGGTCTTCACTGGTACAGTCCGACAGTTTGGCCGGCAGAACCCCCCCGTTTGCCGCCTGTTTCCGGGTGACTTTCCTGGCTTTTCTCACCCGGGCCCTGGCATGGTCCATGGCCAGTCCGGCCAGGGCCTCCCCCCGGTCCACATGCTGGTTGAGCCACAAACTGAAGGCATCCCTTACCTGAATGGTCACCAGGCCGGCACAGTGGCGGGATGACAGACGTTCCTTGGTCTGGCCTGAAAACTGGGCCTCGGACAGTTTGACCGAAAGCACGTACCCTACGGTGTTCCAGATATCTTCGGGCGCCAGGAACAGCCCTTTGGGGAGCAGGTTCCGGAACTTGCAGAACTCCCGCAGCGATTCCAGCAATCCGGACCGGAATCC
>DATHSR010000415.1:0-7100 GCA_035464035.1 Desulfotignum sp.
TGTCACCCCGCCGCCGGCTGACCATAATCTTCCCCAGACCACCCAGGAATCCGGGGACCCGGGCACGCAGCCGGCACAGGATGACACCCGCACTGCCGTTTCCGACTATACGCCGACCCACAGCGGCCGGCCGGTTCCGTCTCCGCAGCCCGAAGCAGTCGATTTCAGGACCATTTCTGTGTCCACCCCCCTGTATGACATTGCCATATCCGAATACCTGGCATCGGTCACCAGCCAGTCCCTGAAACACTTCAAATCCAGCAACGGATCCTCCACCGACCTCAAACAGATGGTGGACCCCAGGCTTCCCTTTGGAACCCTGATCACCGGCACCCAGGGCGGCACCATTGAGGGGCTTGATAATGCGGTGTTCACCGCAGATACCGCATCAACGGAACTGACCCTGACCCAGGGGACCACTTCCCTCCGGTTTTCATGGACCAGCCCCCACGGCATCACGGTACAAAAAATCTATTCCTTTGATGCGGATTCCTACCTGATCGACTGTGATCTGGTGATTCAGAACGGATCCGGCATGATCCTCAACGATGCCCTGGTGATCACCACCCCCAGCATTTTTGATGAAGAGACCAAAAAGCGGTCCCGGTTCGCTTTTGAAGGACCCGTGGCCCACATTGACAAAGAGTTTCTCGCCATCAAGCCCAAGGACATCAAGGACCAGGACACCTATAACGGCACTATACACTGGACCGGATACACAGACCGGTACTTTCTCACGGCGGTGTTGCCCAGGAGCGGCGGAGACGGCCACCTCAAATTGAGTTATGAAAACGACCTGGCCGAAAGCCGCCTGGTATGGCGAATGGACCGGCTGGACCCGGGCAGTCAGGGGGAATATCCGTTTACCTATTTTCTGGGCCCCAAAAGCCACAAGGTGCTGAGCCAGTATGACAACTCCCTGAAAAAAGCCATCAATTTCGGTTTTTTCGATATTCTTGCCAAACCGCTGCTCATCACCATGAATTTCATTTATGACATAATCCCCAACTACGGGGTGGCCATCATCCTGCTGACCGTTCTCATCAAGCTGATTTTCTGGCCGTTGGGCACCAAAAGCTACAAATCCATGAATGAAATGAAAAAAGTTCAACCCCTGATGATGAAAATCCGGGAAAAATACAAAAACGACAAACAGCGGATGAATCAGGAAATCATGGGCCTGTACAAGACCTACAAGGTCAACCCGGCCTCGGGCTGCCTGCCGCTGCTGGTACAGATGCCCATCTTCTTTGCACTGTACCGCATGCTCTACCAGGCCATTGAACTGCGCCATGCCCCGTTTGTGGGGTGGATCCAGGACCTGTCCGGACCGGACCGGCTGTTCGACTTTGACTTTTCCATCCCCTTGATGGAAGCACCTTATGGCATTCCGGTGCTCACCCTGCTCATGGGTGCCTCTTTTCTGATCCAGCAGAAAATGACCCCCATGGCAGGTGATCCCATGCAGGCAAAAATGATGATGCTCATGCCGATTTTCATGACTGTGCTGTTTATCAATTTTCCATCCGGACTGGTTCTGTACATGCTGGTGAACAACATCATCTCCATGGGTCAGCAGTACTATACCCAAAAGAAATTTTCCAAATAGCAGGAGGCAATCCATGAAAAAAACCCAGGAATTCAGCGGGAAAGACGTAGACACTGCCGTCAAAAATGCCTGCAACACCCTTTCTGTTTCCAAAAAAGAACTTAAATATGAGGTCATTTCCACCGGTGCATCCGGTATATTCGGAATCGTGGGCCGCAAGGATGCAATAATAAAAGTGCTTCTTCCCCAGAACAACACGGGTGCATCCGAAGAAGACCTGGAAGGCATCCGTTCCATGGTGGATGAAGCCTTTGGAGAGGATACCCGGGTCAACGGCCCGGCATCCCGTAAAAAACCGGATAAACCCGGGGCCGGTGCACCGCTGAAAACCACCCCCCAGGAATCCCGGAACAAACCCAGGACACCGCCTGAAAAAGAAGCCGGCCCCAAACCGTCAGCCCCACCGGAAAAACCCGAATCCGGACAGGCACCCGTGCCTGATGAAAAACCGGTCAAACCCGGTACCCAGCCCCTGGCCGCGCCCGAACCGCTGTCCACAGATCAACACATATCCACAAATGGCGCTGCACCAGCCACAGACGAGCCGGCACTGCCGGAACCCCTGGCGGATGAAACAGCGGATGTGCCGGCGGATGAACCGGTGGTGGACGTCACCCAGGCATCCATTGACCTGGGCATTGAAACCCTCCAGAAAATGGCGGATCTGATCACCGAAGGCGCTGTTGTGGAAGCCCAGACAGACCGGGATCACCTGACCCTGAGAATATCGGGGGGAAACGCCGGGATCCTCATCGGCAGAAAAGGCCAGACCCTGGATGCCATGCAGTTTCTCACCGACAAGATCATCAACCGCCAGAGCGAGGCCCGGGTCCGGGTAAAAGTGGATGTGGAAGGATACATTGAAACCCGAAAATCCAACCTGCAGCATTTGGCAGTAAAAATGGCAGAAAAAGCAAAAAAAACCGGCCGGCCCGCCACCATCAATCAGATGAGTGCCCAGGACAGACGGATTGTTCACCTGACCCTCAAGGACGACAACCGTGTCAGAACCCAGAGCATGGGAGACGGATATTACAGGCGGCTGGTGATTTTTCCCAAAAAAAAGAACTCCTTTGCCGGCAAAAAGCGGTTTAAAAGATAGGTTTCCATGAATGACACCATTGCCGCAATCGCCACCCCCTACGGGAGCGGTGGCATCGGGGTGATCCGGATCTCAGGTCCGGATGCCGTTGACATTGCGGCACGCGTTTTTTCCAGGACCCGCAGCAGGGGTTCTTTGACCGGGAATCTGGAAACCCACCGGGTCTATCACGGTTATATTCTGGACAACGGCGAGGTCATCGATGAAGTGCTGCTGATCCCCATGCATGCCCCCCGGTCCTACACCGCCGAAGATGTGGTGGAGATCCAGGCCCATTCCGGCACGGTGGTCCTCAGACAGATTCTGGAACTGCTGCTGACCCACGGGGCCCGGCTGGCGGAACCCGGTGAATTCACCCGGCGGGCCTTTTTAAACCAGCGCATCGACCTGACTCAGGCCGAGGCGGTGGCGGACATCATCAATGCCCGGTCCGCAGCCGCCCTTAAATTTGCCTCGGCCCAGAACCTGGGGGCCTTGAAAGAGAAGATCCAGGATATGCGCGGGCAGCTGATCCATCTGCTCTCTCTGGTGGAAGTGTGCATCGACTTTCCCGAGGATGCAGGGGAACAGGACCTGTCCGTCCGGGGGGTGGAGATCCTTGACACCGCGCTGTGCCAGTGCCGGGAGTTCATCCGGCAGCACACGGAGGCCTGTTTTCTCAAAGAGGGCATCCGCATTGCCATCTGCGGAAAACCCAACGTGGGAAAATCCAGTCTCATGAACCGGCTGCTGGCCCGGGAAAAATCCATTGTCACGGCCCTGCCCGGCACCACCCGGGACCCCATTCAGGAAGGCATGAACATGAACGGCATTCCCTTTGTGATAACCGACACTGCCGGCATCCACGACACCGATGACCTTGTGGAAATCATCGGCATCGAACGGGCCAAAGGCCATATCCGGGATGCGGACCTGGTCCTGTTCATGGTGGAACCGGGAACCACGCTGTCTGAAATGGAATTTAAAAAAATGCTGCCTCCGGATAAGCGGACCCTCCTGGTGATCAATAAAATCGACCTGGTCCGGGACCATGAAGGGGTACAGAAACCCGGCGGGCCGGGACTGCCGAAACTGCCGGAACCCTGCCGGAAGTTTTCTGCCGTGCACGTATCCGCCCTTCATGACCGGGGTATCCGGCAGCTGAAAGAAAAAATCGTCAGCCTGTGCATCCAGGACCTGACCCTGGACGGGTCTGCCGTGATTCCCAATCTGCGCCATAAAACCGCCCTGACACAGGTGGTGTCTTATCTTGAGGCCGCAAAACAGGGGTTTCAAACCGGCCAGCCCGAAGAAACCCTGGCCATCGACCTTAAGAACAGCATCGATTCTCTGGGAACAATTACCGGTGAAACCGCATCCCTGGATATACTGGAATCCATTTTTAACAATTTCTGCAGTGGAAAATAAAGGATACTGTCCATGGCACTTGATCTGAAAAAACATTTTGTACAATATGAGGCCCTGGTTCAGGTGGTGGACGGTGTGTTCGACCGGGTCAAACAGGAATATCCCAAAGAGGTGTTCTGCCGGGAAAAATGCAGCGACTGCTGCTACGCCATTTTTGACATGCCCCTGATAGAGGCGCTGTATCTGAAATCCAGATTCCTGGAAAAATTTTCCGGTAAAGCCAGAAACGACCTCATGGAAATCGCCGACAAAACCGACCGGGCACTGGTGAAACTCAAGCGGGAGGCCTACAAAAAGGTCCAGAAAGGGGCGGACCAGCTGGAAATCGTGGGCCGCATGTCCCAGGAACGGGTACGGTGTCCGCTGCTGGGTACCGACGATCTGTGCGTCCTCTATGAATTCCGGCCCATCACCTGCCGCATATACGGGATCCCCACGTCCACGGCCGGTAAAAGCCATATCTGCGGCAGAACCAACTTTGTCCAGGGAAATCCCTACCCCACCCTGAACATGGACAAGATCTACACCCAGCTGCAGCTGCTGTCCGCCCAGCTCATCAAGGACATCGGCTCCCGGAACATCAGAATGCACGAGATGCTCATCCCGGTTTCCATGGCCCTGGTCACTGATTTCAATGAGGAATACTTAGGGGTAAGGCAGGATGGATAACTTCACCGACCAGCAGATTCAGGAGAGAAAAAAGGCCATCTTCGATGCCATGGGCAAACGGGGACAGCGCCAGATCCTTAAAAAAGGGTATGACAAATGGGACCCGTTCCAGGAACCCAAAGATCCCATCGATATCCGGAAAGACAAAACCAAGCGGACCTCCCAGGCGCTGATCCGGGAATTTTTATCCCAGGCCGATGCAGACACCTATTCCACCTCCTTTGCCCAGGGGGCTTTGGAGATGTGCCTGGGGATCATCAATGAAGAGGAAAAGATCCGGGGGATGTTTGAGTTCGCCTGCTGGTACAAGGCCCTGCTCAAGCAGGAAGGACATGACACCCTCTGACCGGGATGCGGTCCTGGCCATCCTGGACACGGCTGAAACCCATCTGACCGCCCGGGCGTTTGTCCGGGAAACGGCAACAGCTCTGCAGGTATCCATCCCCTGTGCCAAAGCAATGCTCAAAGCGCTGGTGACCTGCGGGGATTTGACCTATCAGGAAATTTTCGGCGCCACCTGTGTGGTCCGGAACTTTCAGAAACCGGTGCAGGTCACGGATCATTTTCTGCTGATTCCGCCGGACATCCCCGGCACCGCCGGTCCCTTTGACCGGGTGATCCGCCTTTTGCCGGGCATCTCCTTTGGATCCGGCCATCACCCCACCACCCGCCTGTGTCTGGATGCCATCGAACACCTGTTTTTTACGCTACAAATGCCGGCCGCCCTCCTGCAGGCCCCCGGCGCAGACATCGGCACCGGCTCCGGAGTGCTGGCCATTGCCCTGTGCCGGGCCGGTCTTTCCCGGTGCCTGGCCTATGACATCGATCCCAACGCAGTGAGCGAAGCCAGGAAAAACGTTGCCGCCAATTCCCTTTGTGACAGTATCCCGGTGTTTGATCATCCAGTGCCGGAGATCGGACCCGGACTGGGCATCATCTGCGCCAACCTGCGGACCCCGACCCTGGAACGTCTGGCACCGGTGATGCGGCGCCGCATCAAACCTGGAGGTGTTCTTGTTTTTTCCGGCATCAGGGAATGGGAAAAGGACGGCCTTGTGACCTGTTTTGCCGGATACCGGTTTCACTGCATCTGGAAAAAAAAAGACAAAAACTGGGTGGGACTTGTTCTGACCGATACCCGGGAAGACCACATATAGATATACCCCAGCACCGGCAAAGCCGGCAAAAACAGATTGTCTGGAAAAGGGTGATCGGTTATAGTTGAATTCTGATGCCAACCGCAATCCAGAGGGTGCCATGGCCAAATTCATCAGACAGGCAACCGCTGTTTTTGTGATTCTCCTGTTTGTCCTGCCCGCGGCCGGTGACCTGTTCATCTGGACGGACAGCGACGGGGTCCGGCATTTTTCCAACATCGCCCCTCCCGGGGATGCGGACAATGCAGCGATTCTGGGAAAAGAGCTCCGGAATCAGATCCCATCCCACCGGGAATTTACTGTAATCCAGGTGTATGACGGCGACTCCCTTCTGGTGAAGGGCCCGGACCTGCAAATTAAAATCCGCATGGTGGGCATTGACGCCCCGGAAACCGGGGGCCGCCACAAACCGGGCCAGCCTTACAGCAGAAAATCCCATCTGTATTTAAGCCGGCGGGTAAAGGACCGGTCCGTGACCCTCAAAACCTATGGCCTTGACAGGTATAACCGGGTTCTGGCGGAAGTGTTTGCCGGGGGCACCAACATCAACCTGGAAATGGTGAAAATGGGGCTGGCAGAGGTGTATCAGGGCCGCCTGCCCCCGCAGCTGGATGCCGCCCCCTATCTGGCAGCCCAGGAACGTGCGAAAACAAGCCGCACCGGCATGTGGGCCCAGGGAAGCCGCTACAAAAGCCCCCGGCAGTGGCGAAAGGAAAATCCCAGGAACTGAGATTCTCTAAAACGGAATATCATCATCCTGAATCGGGGGCTGGCCCCCGCCCGGACTGGTCGGTCCCTGAAAATTCTTCTGGTTGGGGGCCGGACCCCCCTGCTGCGGGTATCCGCCGCCGGACTGGCCGCCCTGCGGGTATCCACCGCCGCCCTGGCTTTCAGAACGCCCTCCCAGAAACACAAAATCATTGACCACCACTTCGGTGATATAATGGGTCTGCCCGTCTTTTTCATAAGTCCGGGTCTGGAGTTTGCCTTCAATGTAGACCTGACTGCCCTTGGACAGATATTTTTCCAGAATTTCCGCCTGCTTTCTGAAGGCCACCACCCGGTGCCATTCTGTTTTTTCCTGTTTTTCCCCGGTCGCTTTGTCCGTCCACTGTTCGCTGGTGGCAATGGAAAAACTGACCACCGCCACTCCCTG
>DATHSR010000416.1:0-2990 GCA_035464035.1 Desulfotignum sp.
GGAGGTGATGCCGTAAAACGCATAGAACCTGAGCATCTTTTCATGGTCCAGTGCGTTGTTCACAAAATTCTCGGTATCAAACCCGAATTCGCCCAGGTTCACATTCACACGGCTGATGATTCTATCGCTCAACTGCCTTAACTGATTCATGGTTGTGCCTTTCATTTTAAATGGTTGTACCTGATAGTCTCCTCTTAAGGACAGCATCTCCATATAGCACAGCAAAAATGGTGCGACAATGACTCATTTTAACGGATGCAGAATCAATGGCGGTACACCACCGGCCGGTCATCCGCACCGATATCGATGCCCACGGTGTCTCCGGTCTTGAATCCCAGCCGTTTGAACTCTTTGACCACAGCATCATGGCGGTCGGCATGCCAGAAGGCGGACCACAGTGGATTTCGCACGGTATCGATGCCGTAGGCATCATGGCTGCACAGGTTGACCCGGAACTTGTCCTTGGCGATGAGGGTGTCTGCTTCACTTAGAAAGGTATCGATCATATATTGATTGTTGTGCAGGGCTTTGGACAGCATCCGCTGCTGATCCGGATAATCCACCAGGTAATGATTGGCGATCTGGTACAGGTCCCCCAGATCATGGATGGAAAACCCAAGTACCGCAAACCGCTGATGCCGGAGGGCAAACGACTCCAGTTCCGCTTCATAGGCGGTGACGCCGGCAATGATGTCTGCCATGTCCGGCATGCTCTTTTCGCCCCCCTGGACCAGATCTTCACACTGACCGATGATGTCGATGTAAAATGCCTTGTTGTCCATCACATACACCGGCCGCTCCCGGTAGTTGCGCTGTTTTCTGATCCGCCGGATCCCGTCCAGCCGGATGGACCGCTCACTCTCTTTTTCCTCCAGGGTTTCGATGCAGGAAATATCCTTGGCCTGGACCACATGGATCTCCCCTTCCATGGAAATGATATATTCAATCTCGCACGCAAACCCCAGTTTTTTCTCTATGGCCTGGGAAAGCAGCAGCAGTCCACGGTCATGGGGAACCTGGGTTATGTGGGGCTCGGTCTGCATTTTCTGTTCCCGGTTTCGGCAGTAGCCGAACTCCCAGTGGTCCCGGATCATCTTTGCCATCACCGAAGACCCCTCGACAAACGGCATGACAATCACCCCCATCTGCTCCAGATCGATGGAAGGGGCATGGTTGAAAATCTGCTGCCGCCGGATGGACAATTGTCTGGCGGTTTTCGCCAGCCGGATGATACGGTTGCGGGCATAGATGATGCCATCAATATCCGCATAGGTTTCCAGAGAATCAAACGTGCCGCCCTTGTAGCCGGATTCCAGGGGGTGGGCGCTTCTGGCAATCACTTTGTAGCTCTTTTTGTGGGTTTCCAGAAATGCGGCCAGCCGGCTGAAACTTCTGGACTCGAACTGTTGGGCTGACACATAGATGAAATCAGGCACATTGAAGCCGTTTGCCTTGAGTTTCTCCAGAAGATTGGCCTTTTCAGGCAACTTGTTTTCCATGTTTCGCATCTGTTTTTTATCAGGGTTATATTTAACAGTCACCGGTGATCCGGTAATGGGAGCCCATTTTCTAAATTAGGTAACATATGTGAAAATGGAATGCAATACCTGCCAAAGCCCCATTCAATCAATTATAATACGATTACCGGCCTGCATGCACCAGGTTCTGCGGGAATGTTTTTCATGGAAAAAGTTGTGACAATTAAAATCGATGCTTGACAAAAGCCGGACGCATGTCCTATTTAGAACCAATTTGTGACCTTCAGGGCAACGGAAAACTGCCTTATCATATGTGAAAAGAAACCTATTTATAAATTTTTTCAGGAGCGTCAGGAGTCACATGAATAACAAATCAACCACCTCATCGGGTATACAGATAGACTGGAAGCGGACCCTGTTTCTGTTAATCGGAATTATCCTCTTTGCCGTGGTATATTATTCCCCGCCATGGCCCGACGCCCTGGACCCCATGGGCAAAGCCTTTACCCTGTCTCCCCAGGGCAAGGCCGCCATTGCCCTGTTTCTGCTGGCGGGCACCTGGTGGGTATTTGAAGTGGTGCCCATCGGGGTCACCGGACTGGCCATCGGGGTGGTCCAGGCCCTGTTTTTCATCCGGCCGGCAGCGGATGCGTTCAAGGATTTCATGGACCCGTCAGTGCTGTTCATTTTCGGATCTTTGATCATCGGCACGGTGTTCACAAAGGTGGGGATCACCAAGCGCCTGGCCTACAAGATGCTCATGATCGTGGGAGAGCGCACCTCCATGATCTACCTGGGATGTTTTGTGGTCACGGCCCTGCTCACCCATGTGATGGCCCACACCGCGGTGGCCGCCACCATGTATCCACTGCTGCTGTCCATCTATGCCCTGTATACCGACGAAGAGGGACCCACCCGGTTCGGCAAGGGTCTGTTCATGGGCATGGCGTTCGTAGCCGGTGCCGGCAGTATCATCACCCTTCTGGGAGCGGCCCGGGGTATCGTGGCCCTGGGATTTTACGAACAGATCACATCCAAGACCATCTCTTTTTTTGAACTGACCTATTACATGTTTCCTATAGGGTGGGGCATGGTGTTACTGCTGTGGGTGTTCTTCATGGTGTTTTTCAAACCGGAAAAAGCCGTGATCCCGGGGCTGCGGGAAAAGGCCCGGCAGCTCAGCGATGAGATGGGTCCGTTCACCCGCCATGAAGTCATTGCCACGGCCATCATTTTCTGTGTAATCCTGTTTCTGTCCCTGCAGTCGTTCATCCCGGCGCTGCAACCCTTTAACAAGGCCGCGATTCTTCTGGTCTCCACCATCTTGTTTTTCATCGTGGGGATTTTAGATATCCGGGACCTGGAAGATGTGCCCTGGAACATCATATTACTGTTTGCCGGTGCCATGAGCATGGGGTTCTGCCTGTGGCAGACCGGGGCCGCCGAATGGCTGGCCATCAACTGGCTGGATTTCTTCAAAAACGCCCACTGGTTTGTGTTTGTCATGGCCAT
>DATHSR010000417.1:0-4667 GCA_035464035.1 Desulfotignum sp.
ATTGAACCATCTACGGCCTTATATTTTTCAAGCGCCCTCTGCTAAAAACAAAGAGCCCATTCCAACGCTAAGACACGCTTATTTGCCCCCCGGATAAATAGTGCAGCCACACCTTTTTCCAGCAGACTGTCAACAGCTTAAAACATAAAGAGTCGAGATTGTCAACTATTTTCGTCAACAACCCAAGAAATCTTTCCAAATAAACTTTCCAACGGACGGCAAGGCAACTCATGGGTTTTGACAGAAACTGAAAAAACATGCATAAATCATTTTAAGAGAGTGTTACCTGCTGTTACGGAGCGGCGGTCAGGGTGAAAAGAATCACCCGTTCACCGGTGATGGTGCTGATGTCGGTGTGCAGGCTCCTTACCGCGATGCCCAAAATTTTTTCCACCGCTTCCACAAGCAGTGGCCGGCCCTGTTCCAGCAATGCAATCCGGACCCTTTTTACCAGCTCCCTGCCATCCTTGTGTTCATGCATTTCAGCCAGCTTCAATTCCGCCTGGGTGAGCACATTCTTGAGCCTAACCAGCACCATATCATCAATGATGTAGGTCTTTGTTTCCAGAGGGCCCCGGCCCATATATTCTTTTTCAAACTTTATCACGGCTTCGCTGATTTCAGCTTCCATCTGGCCTTTGGTTTTTTGTTTCATTAAGTAATCTCAAGTCATCTGGATGTTGAAGTTAACCGCGTGTGGTAGTCTTTGTCAACGACAAGTCTCTCACGTTCAAACGATATGGGTTGGCCTGTCAGGCAGCGGCCCACCTGTCCCAGTGCCCCTTGTTTGACCCATTCCCATTTTTCCTGAAACAGCCGGTCGCTCAGATGTCTGCTGCCTGCCTGGGTGCGGCGGTGAACAAATTTTTCAAGATGACCCGGGCCCCCACTGTACATGGCATAGAGCATTCCGGCCAGAAAATCATCATCCCGGTCCGGCTGCCGGTTCATCCACGGCACGGCATACCGGTTGAAATACAGCTCGAGAATCTCACACCCGGTCATGGTATTATAGGCAATATCCCACCGCAGTTTTTGCTGGTCGTATATGCCGCGCCATACGCGTTCATTGATCTGCATCATCCCCACGGAGGTCTGGTTGTAGGACCGCAGATATGTGACAGTATCATTTTTTACAATAAACTGGCGGAAGCAGCTTTCCTGCCAGGCAGTTGACAGCGTCAGCCTGCGGTACATGGCATGGCGGGTTTTGGGGATCCGGGTTTTCAGCAGCAGTTTTTCTGTCTGCGACGCCACCAAAGACGTGGTTTTTTCAAGATACCGGGCCACCGAACCGCGGTCGAGGATCCATTCCCGGATGCTGCCCGGATCATGATCCATGGTGTCGGCCCAGACTTCTGAAACAGTTCCCATCCGGAGCAGCAGAAGCCGTGCCTGTTTCAGGTGGCTCCGCAGACCGGCTTCCCGGTCGGATATTCTTCCGATACCCAGGGTTTTGATCAGTAGCGGCGAGATGTCCGGATCATAAGTCAACAGGGGTGTCCTGCCTTCTGCCAGGAGGATTGCCAGCTGGTGCAGGCCCTGCCGGCTGATATCCAGGCCCAGGAGCGGGCCGAGCCTGTCCAGGGTCATCAGGGTGTCGGCTGCTGAGAAAAAAGCCAGATACCCCAGCATGGAGGGGGTCTTTGCTTCCTTCAGATGCTTGCGAAACACAGGGGACAGAATCTCCCAGCTCTGAATGAACTGATTTCTGACAAAATCTTGTCCGTCAGGATCCGGGTTGTCCAGTTCACGGGAAAAGGCATGCCGGAGCCGCAAAACCAAATCCAGCAGGATGTCCTGTTCATCATCGGTGAGGGAGCGGGATGCCAGGGCGGTGATCATGTGGACCATGAAAGCGTCCCAGGTTTCCCAGGCGTCAATAAAGGCGTGTTTCTGTTGCGGGGAAAAAACAGGCGGGGGGGCTGGCACGGCTTTTTGATAAATGGTTTCAGGAATATCCATCTGCTGTAAAAAAGACAGGTGGGTTTTTCGGATTTCAATGGGGCCCGGGCGAAGGCTTTGTATCACTGTGAGGACTTCCTCGGGCTTGTCCTTTGGCAAGACCGCTTTCAGGAACAGACCAAGTTCTTTTTGCGGAACCCCCAGGTCAATGGCAATGGGCGCCAGCAGCCCCGGCAGAAGTCCCTGGACCCGCTGCCATATAAAATCCGCCAGTCTGGCCGGCTGGCGGTATCGGTTTTCCAGGTGGGAAGACAACGTGGTAAACCGTAACTGCCATGTTTCCGGGTCCAGAAACGGCTGCTGCCGGGCCGTCAGATAGCCGTCAAAAAAGACAGGAGACAGGCAGCGGCGTCCTGCAGAAAATCCGTATCGGACATGAACGCGCATATCAATGAAAAGGGATCCGTCAGCTTCACGGAAACGGGGGTCCGACACCATCACGATTTGGCAGCCCTCTTTTTTACCCAGCAGGATGGCCTGTTTTTCCGGTCCGGTAAACACGGTGTCGGCTGCCAGTGCATCCATCAGGTCATAATCCAGGGTGATGGGTACATCAATTGTTTGCACACCGGCCTGAGCGGTCAGCGGCGAAAGCAGGGTCAGAAAAAAAAGGATGCCGGCCACGAGGGCAATACTGACAAACGGTCTGGTTTTAACCACGCCTTGGAAGTTGATTCTCCAAAGCAGCTGGTTCGGGTTCAGCCGGGTGTTCATAGGGGGTGTTCAGTTCCTTTAGTTTGGTTTGGATATTTCTCAATATCATATCGTGATCAGCGGAGAAAAAAAATGATAATTCATCATGCAGTGCATTTTCAGTTTCTGCCGTCCGGACCGGACCCTTACCCCGGGCTTGATAAATTCTCCGGCGGATATTATGTATGGATGACAGAAGCAACGGCGCAAGACAGGATAACCCATAAATTTTTGGCGGTGCCATGGATGACAGCGCAGACCCCCGGATGATAGACACCCTGTTTCCCGATCTTTCCTCCTCCTTGAAAACCCTTTTGAAAACGAGGCTGGAGCGGTTTTATGACAGCCTTGAAAAAAACAACCTGAAGATTGAATCGCAAGGCGTGGATCCGGCCGACCTGGTGCGGGTATTTTTGTTCAGCGATTTTGCCGCTGACTGCCTGGCAAGGAAACCGGGCATTCTGCACGACCTGGCGGCTTCCGGGGATCTGGAAACCGGCCGTGACCCGGAATGGTACCAGAAACAGGCCGCACAGAAAACAAAACATGCCGATGTGGACCAGGCCAGGAAAATTCTGATGAATTTCAAAACCCGGGAGATCATCCGCATTGCCTGGCGGGACTTGACCGGCAGATCAGACCTGCTGGAAACCCTGTCTGATCTGTCCGGCCTGGCCATTGCCTGTATCAGGCAGGCCCTGTTTCTGCTTTACGTCAAATTGTGTGCCAGCCACGGCACCCCCATGGACGGACACAATCATGCCCAGCAGATGATTGTGCTGGGCATGGGAAAACTCGGGGCCGGAGAGCTGAATTTTTCTTCGGACATCGATTTGATCTTTGTGTACCCTAAAGAGGGCAATACCTTTCTGGAAGGCCGGATCAAGACTTCGAACAAAGATTTTTTCACCCGGCTGTGCAAGCTGTTTCTGTCGTTTTTTGCCGGCTCCGGGGGCAGTCATTTTTACCGGGTGGATACCCGGTTGCGGCCGTTTGGAGACAGCGGCCCGCTGGTCATGAGCGCGGAGGCGTTTGAGGAGTATTTTCTGACCCAGGGCCGGGAGTGGGAACGGTATGCCATGATCAAGGCGGCGCCGGTGGCAGGGGATCTGAGCGCCGGCCGCCTGCTGCTCCACAATCTCAACGGGTTTATCTTTCGCCGGTATTTTGATTATGGATCCTTTGATTCGTTCCGGGACATGAAACAGCGCATCACGTTGCAGGTGAAAAACGCCCGATTGAAAAACAATATCAAACTGGGGGCCGGGGGCATCCGGGAGATCGAGTTTTTCGGCCAGCTGTTCCAGCTCATCCGGGGCGGCGTGGAGCCCGCCCTGCAGGCTCCGGGAATTTTGCGGGTTCTGGATCTGCTCGCCGCCCATGAGTGCATCGATACGGTCACCCGGGATGACCTCAGCGCTGCGTATATTTTTTTGCGCACCGTGGAGAACCGGCTTCAGCAGTATCAGGACCTGCAGACCCATGATATTCCGGATCATCCGGATCAGCAGCAGATTCTGGCCCTTTCCATGGGATTTGACGACGTCAGCCGGTTCAAAGAAAAGCTGAACCAGGTACTTGCCACTGTCCATGGCCATTTTTCCCAGCTGCTGGTCACGGATGCCGATGGCCACAAAGATGCGGCTGCCAGAAAACTCAAAGAAATGTGGATGAATATCAATGACCCCCAGTATTCCCCGGAAGCCATCCAGGTGGCCGGATATGCGGATTCCGGCCGGGTGATGTCGGTGCTCCGGTCCCTGGCCGGCCATCCCAATACGTTGCGCCTCACTCCGGCGGGCCGGAAAAAACTGGCCCGGCTGGTGCCGGTGCTCATCAAAAAAGTGGGCGGAACCAAAGACAGTGAGGCGGTGCTGGTGCGGCTGGTGGACCTGATCATCACCATCGAGCGAAGGACCACATATCTGTCTCTGCTCATTGAAAACACCCAGGCCCTGGACACCCTGATCACCCTGGCGGCAAAAAGTCCCTGGATCATCTCTTTTCTG
>DATHSR010000418.1:0-9094 GCA_035464035.1 Desulfotignum sp.
CCGTTGCGGGTGTCCTCCACGTTCATCTGAACCAGGATATCTCCAAATCCTTCATGGAACCGCCGGTATTCAGTGATGCGCCGGTCCATTTCCGGAGACTTGATCACCTTGCCGTGGTGGTCCAGTTCCAGGTCCGGATCGATACCGCACACATTTTCCCCGCACACCAGGGTGATGCCGCTGATGGCCGCACCAATGGCAAAATGCTCCCAGTTTTTCCGGGCAATGTCCGTGCTGCCCAGGGCACCGGTAAAGATGGGCACCTTCATTTTCACCTTGTCGGCCACCCCGTATTCGGTTTCCGTGTTCACAGCCGGAAACGTGGCCTTGTCCGGGTCCGGATCCATGCCTTTGGCCCCAAACGCATAGCCCATGATATTGAGGTGGGAATAGTCCACCGGGTAATCCTTGTCCGCACCCGCGGTGATGCTGCCGAAGGGTTCGGGGTAGAGCAGCTCTCTTCCCCTGAAAGTAGCGTGGAACAGGTCGCAGTTGCCTTTGCATCCGTCGATGCACCGGCTGCAGATACCTGATTGCGGGGCAACATCCCGGGACCGGTTTTTAGTCTGCAGGGCATCGTTGGCATTGGGCCGTTGAAGGTTCATGTTTTCTCCTCATTCAATGGTTGTTTTTGTTCAGCCGGTTTGTTTTTCAAATCAGGATTTTCCATCCAATCTGCCTTTGAGTAACTCCCCCAGCCCGGCAAAGGGATTGGCGGTCCCCCCTTTTTCCGAATAGCTGTCTGCCGGAGCGTCAGCATAGGCATCGGCCACCTGATCCCGGGAGTGCACATTATCATGGCAGTAAATGCACAGCAACTCCCAGTTACTGCCGTCCGGAGGATTGTTGTCATGGTTGTGGTCCTTGTGATGAACCGTCAATTCCCGCAGGCGTTTGCCTTCAAACTCCCGCCCGCAGTGGCCGCAGATCCAGGGAAACAGTTTGAGGGCTTTTTCCCGGTATGTTTTTTCACGTTCCTGCCGGGTTTTGTTGACTGCAGAAAGGATGGGATTGACTTGTTTTTCTTCTGTTGAAGCCATGGGTGGATTCCTTAAATTATTCTTTTAATGATATATCATGTGATACCCCGTTTGCAGCGGTTGAACACCCCTTGACCGTCAGGCCAGATGAATTTATAAAAAAAATTCGCAGGTTTGGCAATCACATAAATTATTTGTATGTGTGAGGGCTTTTGCCGTAAGCTTCAAAAAAAAACCATTTTACACGCCGGAGTTGCCATTTTAAAAAAATTGCTTATTTTTGGTTAACAATTCCGATTGTTTTATTAAAACACAATATTTCATGGTATAGTGATCCGGCAACACCGGGATGATACTTAGAGGACAATGATTCATGGGAAAATATGTGACCCCTCATCTTAAAACCAGCCGAATGGGCATCGGTCTTTTTTTGATTGTGGCTTCGGCACTTCTCGCCTTTTTTTTAACCCTTGGTCCGGTCACGGCAAAGGATAATACCATCCATGTGATCCCGGTGACCGGGCCGGTGGAGCCGGGTATGGCCGCATTTATCAAGCGAAGCATTGACGAGATCCTGTTGCAGGACCCGGAGGCGGTGATCGTTTTGAGCCTGGATACCTTCGGCGGCCGGGTGGATGCGGCATTGGATATTGTGGATGCGGTGTCTGCCATTCCCCAGGGCCAGTCCGTATCCTTTGTGGAAAAGCGGGCCATCTCCGCCGGCGCCCTCATCGCCCTGGCCGGCAATGTCCTGGTGATGAAGCACAACACCCTGATCGGGGACTGTTCCCCCATCATCCAGACCAGCGAAGGCCAGAAGGAGATGGGAGAAAAAACCCAGACGGTTCTCAGGGCCCAGTTCAGAGCCCTGGCCAAGAAGAACGGTTACCCGGAGGTGCTGGCCGAATCCATGGTCACCAAGAGCATGGAGGTGTATCAGATCACCCTGGACGGCAGCACCTTTTACATGGATAAGGTCCGGTTCAACGACTTGACCGAAGAGGAAAAAGCCCGGATCACCCAGAGAAGAACCGTTGTGGCCGAAGGGGAACTGCTGACCATGGATGATGTGGAAGCTGAAAACCTGGGGTTTTCCCGGGCCAGTGTCGCAGACCTGGACGAGGCCCTGGCCCGTCTGGGATATGCCAACTATACCCTGGCGGTTATGACCGAAACCTGGTCGGAGGCGTTTGTCCGGTTTTTACAGCCGTTTTTGCCCATCCTCATGCTGGTGGGAATCGGTGCGCTGTATACGGAGGTCAAGGCCCCCGGGTTCGGGTTTCCCGGCATCATCGGTTTGATATGTCTGGGGCTGGTGTTTTTCAACCAGTACCTGGTGGGGCTGGCCAATTTTACGGAACTGCTGCTCTTGATCATCGGGGCCCTGCTTATAGGGGTGGAAATGTTTATCCTGCCCGGGTTCGGTATTGCAGGGGTGGCCGGCATCCTGGTATTGGCAGCCGGTCTGGTCCTGTCTTTCCAGGGATTTGTGCTGCCAAACCCGGAAATGCCCTGGGAGGGCCGGCTGATGCTGCGGAACCTGGCCATGGTCCTGGGATCTTTTCTGGGGGCGATTCTGGTGTCCCTGTTTACGGTGCGGTTTGTGCTGCCCCGGCTGTCGGCGCTGGTTAAAGGCCCGTTTCTGGAGGCGACCCTAAAAGATGCCCTGGTGGGGTCTGACGAATCCCGGGATATCCATCCTGGAGACACAGGTGTGGCCCTTTCGGCGCTCCGGCCGGCGGGTAGTATCCGCATCCGGGACAGGAAAATCGATGCCGTCACCCGGGGGGAATTTATCGATTCCGGTTCCCGGGTGACGGTGGATGCCATAGAACAGAACCGTGTGGTGGTAAAGGAAGAAGACCTATGAATGCCTATGTGATGCCGGTACTGCTGCAGGTACTGGGGGTAACGGTGATTCTGGTGGAGATTTTTGTGCCGTCCCTGGGGCTTTTGACGGTTCTGGCCGGCGGCATCTTTTTTTATTCCCTGTATCTGGTGTTTACCACCATTTCCCGGGAAGCCGGTATTTTGTTTGTAGTGGCGGATCTGGTTCTGGTGCCCTTTGTGCTCTATTTTGGGTTGAAGGCCCTGGGAAAATCCTCTTTGTCCCTGCACAAGCAATTGTCCAGAAAAGAAGGGGTGGCCAGTCAGAAACCGGGCCTGACGGACTGGATCCATAAGACAGGGGTGGCGGTGACGGACCTGCGGCCGTCCGGCACCGCCCTGATTGAAGGAAAGCGCCTGGATGTGGTAACCAATGGAGACTATGTGGATGCCGGTACCCGGATCCGGGTCACCGGTGTTACCGGCAACAGGATTGTGGTTGACATGATTGAATAAGGAGAAACAGGTATGGAGTTTATGTACATTTTAATTCTCATCGCCGGTGTCATCGGCCTGGCACTTTTTTATTTTATTTTTTCCTACATCGCATTGTGGGTCCAGGCGTTGGTGTCCGGTGCTAAAGTGGGGCTGATCAACATTATTTTCATGCGTTTCCGGAAAGTGCCGCCCAAACTGATTGTGGAATCCAAAATCATGGCGGTGAAGGCCGGGATGGAAATCCCCACCGACAGCCTGGAATCCCATTACCTGGCCGGCGGAAACGTCTCCCGGGTGATCCAGGCGTTGATCGCGGCAGACAAGGCCAATATCGATCTGTCCTTCAACCGGGCCGCCGCCATTGACCTGGCCGGCCGGGATGTACTGGAAGCGGTGCAGATGTCGGTGAATCCCAAAGTGATTGAAACCCCCCTGGTGGCGGCCATGGCCAAGGACGGGATTCAGCTCAAGGCGATCTCCCGGGTCACGGTGCGGGCCAACATTGACCGCCTGGTGGGCGGTGCCGGCGCTGAAACCATTCTGGCCAGGGTGGGAGAAGGGATCGTCACCACCATTGGATCGGCGGAAACCCACAAAAAAGTGCTGGAAAATCCGGACATGATTTCCAAGACCGTTTTGAAAAAAGGTCTGGATGCCGGAACTGCCTATGAGATTCTGTCCATTGATATTGCGGACGTGGATGTAGGCAAGAACATCGGGGCTGAGCTGGAAACCGACCGGGCGGAGGCAGACAAGAAGATCGCCCAGGCCAAGGCCGAGGAAAAACGGGCCATGGCCTATGCCCAGGAACAGGAAATGAAGGCCCGGGTCCAGGAGATGCGGGCCAAGGTGGTGGAGGCCGAAGCCCAGGTACCCCTGGCCATGGCCGAAGCCTTCAGAAGCGGCAACCTGGGTATCATGGATTACTACCGGATGCAGAACATCTCTGCCGACACCCGGATGCGGGACCAGATTGCCACGCCGGAAACCGATGCCGGCCAGCAGGATGATACCATCCGATAATTTCAGCGCCGGGGCCCCGTTCACGCCCGGGCCCCGGCATCCCCATGGAAGGAGATCACATGGATATAGATACCCTTATAAACCTGGTTATGATCATTTTTTTTCTGATTATTGCCATGGTGATTCAAGCGGTAAAAGCCATGCAGAAAAAAAAGCCGGGGAAGGCCCCGGAAAAAGGATCCCAACGGACATGGTTTCCTCTGATTCAAAAACTCAAAGACCAGTTTCAGGCCTATATAGAGCATCTGGAACGGCAGGCCAGACAGGCCAAACAGCAGCAGGAGGCGCCCGATCCGACCTTCTGGGATGAACTGACGGAAGAAGATCTGGAAGAAGCCGAAGATGCGTCGGGCGCGGATGATTCGAAACAGCATGATCCTGTGCAGCCTTCCTGGCAGGAGATTCGGGATAAACGGCGTGGAAAAACGGACGTCGTCACACCGATGCCCAAAGCGGTGGGGTCCTGGAAAACCCCGGCCTGGGTGCGGCAGCACCCGGATCTTCGCCAGGCGGTGGTCTGGGCTGAGATCATCGGCAAGCCTGTGGCACTGAAAAAAGACCCGCCGGGCCCTGGTCTTTAGGTACCCGGCATATAGATGGTAAAGATTTTTTCATGGGAAATATATTTTTCCCGGGAATTGTCCCTTAAATACAGGTGAATGGCGGCCACCCGGGAACGAATTTCCTGTTCGGCCCGGATCCGCATTTTCAGCTTGGCTGAGAGGATCTCTTCTTTAAGACCGTTGGTTTTTCCCGCAGCAAAATATTTTTTCTTGTTGTATTGGATCCGTTTGTCAATCACGGCCTCACGTAACTCATTGTGGGCCTTGTCCAGAAACAGCACCTCGGGCATGAGATCGGCAAAATGGGTGACCGCAATGATATCCTTGTTCTGCTGCCAGTATCCCATAAGAAAGTCAGGGTCCAGGTCTTTGTAGTTCTGCAGGGGCATGTACATGCGCCGCAGGTACAACAGCACTTTTTCGGTTTTTTTGCGGTGTCCGCCGATGATGACCGAGCCGCCCACCTCATCTTTTTTCACGCCTTTGGTCCAGGGGGCGCCGGTAATGCCGAAATCGATACACAAGGGGATCTGAAGCAGAGCGGACAGGGTATTCAATGCCAGGGCATACCCGGCGGACGGCCCTCCCACGTTATAGGAGGCGGACAACAGCTGGTGGTGCAGGGAATACTGTTTGAGAAAATCTCCGAACAGCCAGGCAACGCTGATATCCGGCGCCAGCTGCTGGATATAGTTTTTGACCATGGTCAACGCTTCCTGGGCGGACTGGCGGGTCATCTGGACCGCCATGTCCAGCTGGGCCGCGTTGGGTGCGGTGGAGGAGACGGCACCGGTGACGATGATGGGAGAATTTTCCACCCGGCCCGTGAGACTGGTGGCGATGGGCAGCAGCATGCCGGTCAGCTCATTGGCCCCTACCCCGATGATGAACCCTACCTGGGGCTCTTTGCTCAACTCGGTTTCCAGAAATTCATTGAGTTGAACAGCCCCTTTCCGCACCGGGCTTTGGGATATTTCCCGGCGGGCGCATTCCAGGTGGGATTCCACCAGGGGGTAAGCCTGCTGCATGGTGATATGGGCCACGCTTTTCAATACCTGGTCATAGTGGCTGACAAAGTTTTTCAGATCATTTTTGATGTTGGATTTGAGCAATGGGGGTGCCGCCACTGTGTCCAGTATCCCGAGGATGGTTTTGAAGTTCAGTTTCACAAAGTCAAATTTTTCATCCCGGGAGGCGTCCGTAAGTTGCCGGAGCTTGATCAGAACCTTGAATTCGGTGCTGCACAAAGCAATGGCCTTTTGTGTGAATGCGGTATAGTCTGCCGGTGTATTGCAGATACCCTGGGCGGTTTCAATGATTTTTTCCACCCCCACCTCCCGGCGGTGGGGCATGGATTCAAATTGTTTGGCAATGATGTCAAAAATATCTTTTTGCCGCATATGCCCGGTTATTTCGAGGGTTTTGAGGCGCTTGGAACGGATTAACGCCGGATCCAGAATGTCCAGCCGGTTGGTGGTGAGCACCGTAAACACCTGGTTCAGGGGAACCTCACCGTCTATGATGTTCAAAAATTTATTGGTGAGGATATCCGAGGGTTGACCGCCGGTGGGACTTCTTTTGGGAGCCAGGGCATCGCCTTCGTCAAAGAAGATCACGGTGGGGGCCACCATCTTTGCAATGTCATAGACTTTTTCCAGGTTGGACACCGTACCGTGGATGGGGCTGACAGGGTCCTGGAGGGCCGAGGGACTGGTGGCGATGTCATGGACCTGGGGGTTGGATGACAGCCAGGTTCTCACCAGAAAGGTCTTGCCGCTGCCAGGCGGCCCTGTGAGCACCACCCCCTTGTCTTCGCTGACACCGTACAGAAAGCAGTTGTTGGCCATTTCAGAAAATCTGTCCTTCATATCTCCCACATACTCATCCCAGCCGACAGTTCTGTCCATGCGGTCCACCACCTTGTTGTACAGCTCGCCATAGACGTTTTTGGCCACCAGCTGGAACGCGGACCGGATCAGGACGGCGTTCTCCAGAAAATCAACAGCAAAATCCCCCCGGATCAGGATGATGGATTCAATGAGTTTTCGGACATAGGCTGGCGTGATTTTGAGACTCCGGTCCTTGAAGATTCGGAAAAGTTTGTCTGCGGCCTCGGTCAGGGCCGCTGACTCCGGCGTGTACCGGGTGGGGATCTGATGGCGCCGGATTTCCAGGAAAAGGATCTTTTTCAGGTTGTCCCGGTTCATCCAGAACCTGGAGATGTCGATGATCACGCCTTTTTCCACAAAGCGTCGGTAAATGGCCGCGTCAAACCGGTGGGTCTGGTCGGAGGTGGCAATGACAAAACAGTCCCGCCGGCCGTCAATGATTTCGTCCAGCACGATGTTGGCGGTGTCGATCAGGGTCCGCTGCTGTTTTTCCGCCCCTCCCCCGCCCGGACCGGATTCGGATTTTCCGAAAGCGGAATGGGCTTCTTCAATGTGGCGGATGGAAGTGGTCTTGGGGTGGCCCATGGCCCGTTTGAAATAGTTGCCGGGTTCGCCGGACAGGGCGGTCTGGTAATCGTTGGGGGTGATGACCGAGGCATCCACCTCAATGCCCCGTTCTTCAAAATAGGTCAGGTTGTTCATGATCGGTTTTCTGAAAATTCGCCTGAGAACAGGGATCCCGGCCAGCCGCCGGTAAAACCGCTGTTTCTGCTTTTTTGCGATCTCCAGAGCAAACCCGGGGTCCACATCTTCCAGGGTGGCAAACAGGCTGTGCCGGGCCAGAATGTCCTCTTTTTTCTTTTTAACGTCCACCGCCGGAATGACCTGGTTTCTGAACACCACTTTTTCAAGGGCTTCCCTGACCGTGGCGCTCTTTCCGCTGCCCGAGGTTCCTTCGACCAGCACGATGGGAGCTTTGGGCACATCCTGACCCTCCATGTATTCCTTGCGGATATGGGCCCGGTATATCTTTTCAAAGGTGTCTTCCAGTTCCACGGGCACATGCAGGTCGGTCAATTCCTTGTCCAGTACCGAAATCAGATAATGATATTCTGCTTTGGTCAGCTCTTTTTCTATGATACGGTTCCAGGAAGAGCCGGGATGGGTTTCTCCGGAATACAGAAACCGTTTTTTCCAGTCCATGAGAATGCCCGGGTTGTTGAACACCTTCATTTTTCGCTGTCTTTTTTGCATAAAGATCAGCAGATATCCCAGATCCTTGACAGCGGAAATCACAGGATGGGGCGGCTGGTACTGGTTGAGCCGGGACCGGACAAACACCTTGGTGTCATAGGTCCATGTGGATACCAAAGATTCAATGCGCTGGATGGTTTGTTCGGGCAGGGTTATATATATTTTTTCCTTGGTGGTTCGTTTGGCCATGATTTCCCCCTGAAAAGATGTGCACCGTTAAGGTGTTGACGGATCAGCCGGTCCGGTTTCGGAAGGGCCTTGAGGTCCGGGCCCGGGCAGAAGCCAGGGGGAATCAGATCCGGGAAGGGTCAGGGCCGGGGGGATCTTTCCGTTATGTAGAACAAAGGTTTTTTGGTTTGTCTGGCTGTTTTCATAAGCCGTGGCCCATTTCTGCTGGGCCAGAAAGTCCAGCAAAGCCGGGCTTACTGCCGTGGATATGTCTCCTCCCAGGGCCAGGTGAAGGGACTGGATCCCTTCCAGATAGGCTTTGTAAAGTTTCCGGATCCGGTCCGATTCCTGGTCTGCGGCATAATTTTCCGCCTCTGCGATCAGCTGCCGCCGCTTTTTTTCTTCGGTGGCTTCCACCAGTTTGTCCCCGAACCGGGTTTCATTGAGTACGAAGCTGACGATGGTAATGCCGTATTTTCCTTCCAGGGTGAGGCCGTCCTTGTTGATGGGACGCTGTTTCAAGGCCGCAAAAATTTCTTCCTTGATGATTTCCCGGTCGCTGATCAGGCTGTTGACCTCTTTTGCCTGGAGAATGTCCTTGGCAATGCCGTCAAAATCTCCCTGGAGCAAAATTTCAGGCGACAGGTTTTCAATGCCCCAGACCCGCAGATCCCGGATCCTGAAGGTCATCAGGGCCGAGGTCCACAACGCCACATTTTCTCTGGAGATGATCTTTATGGGAGCTGAACTGCCCCCCAGATAGATGTTCTGGTTCATCAGGGGCACCTCTTTTTCCAGGCGTGTGAAAAACGGCAGCCTGAAGTGCCACCCCACGGATGTGACCGCCTGGCGTTGTCCTCCGAGCTGTTCAAGGATTACGGCATAGTTGAGT
>DATHSR010000419.1:0-1992 GCA_035464035.1 Desulfotignum sp.
GATGGAGGCCAGCCCAATGGTCACCATGATCACCGAGATGATGGGCTCCCCGATCAGGCGGCGCAGAAAGATCCGCTCCACACTCATGGCCAGAAAAAAGGTGATGAGCATGGAGGCCAGGAATGAAAAAAAGATGGGCACCCCCAGCCGTACGGTGAGAAAAAAGGTGATAAACGCACCTGCGGCAATGATCTGTCCGTGGGCGAAGTTTGCCACCCGGCTGGATTTATAGACCAGCACCAGTCCCAGTGCGGCCAGGGCGTATATCGATCCCACCACAATGCCGCTGACGACGATTTGAAAAAAATAACTCATCAGACTCCTTTCACCGTGTAAAATGCGATCCGGGTTTTAACAGAAGTGGTCTGTCCATCCTGGTACTGGAAGGAGGCTTCCACGTCTTTCTCAGTGACGGTTTCATCATACAGGGCATCATACAGTTCCTGGTACCGCTCCTGCACGAATTTACGGCGGATCTTGCCGGTTTTGGTCAGTTCGCCGTCATCCACATCCAGCAGCTTGTAGAGCAGGGCAAACCGTTTGATTTTGAAATGCGCTTTTTCCGCTCTGGAGTTGACATCGACCACCTGGGCCATGATCAGGTCCGCCACCTCTTTTTTCTTGGACAGATCCATGTAGGTGGTGTAGGAAATGCCCCGGTCCTCGGCCCATTTTCCCACCACGATGGGATCGATGTTGATCAGGGCCGCCACAAAATCCTGCTTGTTGCCGAAGATCACCGCCTCCTTGATATAGGGGCTGAACTTGAGGGCGTTTTCCAGGAACATGGGGGAGAACATCTCTCCTTTGTTGGTGTGCATCACGTCAGACACCCGGTCGATGACCACCAGGTGTCCGTGCTCGTCAATGAACCCGGCATCCCCGGAGTGCAGCCAGCCGCCCTCCAGCAGCTCTTCGGTTTTTTCCGGCAGTTCGAAATACCCCGGTGAGACCGAAGCGGACCGGGACAGGATCTCCCCTTCATCGGAAATTTTGCACTCGGTTCCGGGCAGCGGCTTGCCCACGGTTTCCGGCCGGACATCCCCGTCGGTGTGCATGTAGGCGATACCCGTGATCTCGGTCTGGCCGTAGATCTGCTTGAGGTTCACCCCGATGGCCTGGTAAAAGGTGAACAGCTCGGGTCCCAGGGCTGCCCCGCCGGTATAGGCACGGCGCAGCCGCAACAGTCCAAGCTGGTTCACCAGGGGCCGGAAAATGATCTGTTTTCCCAGCCAGGCCCTGAACCGGAGCCAGGTCGGCATGGGCTTGCCGGTCATGCGGTATCTGGCCGCCTGGGTTCCCACCTTGATGAAATAGTTGTACATCAGCTTGTTGAACCAGTAGGACTGGTCGATCTTCAGCCAGATCTCCGACCTTATGCCTTCATAGATCCTGGGGGCCCCGAACATGAAATGGGGGCCGATCTCCTTTAAATCCGACATGGCGGTTTCAACGGATTCGGGAAAGTTGACGGTGATGCCCGTGGCCATGGCTACCCCGAATGAATTCATCTGTTCCCCGATCCAGGCAAACGGCAGGAACGACACATATTCGTCGGTCTGTTCCAGCGGGTCCACCTGGGTGATGCGCACCCCCATGTTGATGTAGTTGAGATGGGTCATCATGGTGCCCTTGGGCAGACCGGTGGTGCCCGAGGTCAGGCACAGGTGGCAGACATCCTCCGGCTTGCCCTGATCCACCAGGGATTCGAACAGGTCCGGGTCTTTGGCATGGGCCGCATCACCCATCCGGTAAAGCTCCTTGATGTCGATGAACCAGTCGTCCTTCATGTAGTCCCGCATGCCCCGGGGATCTTCAAAGATCACTTTTCTGACATTGGGGATCTGGTCCCGAACCTCCAGCACCTTGTCCACCTGTTCCTGGTTGTCGCAGAACACGATGGACACTTTCAGGTACTGGATGATCTGGGCGATTTCAGCGGGCATGGTGGTCTGGTAGATGCCCGCGGAGATGGCGCCGATGGCGTGCCCC
>DATHSR010000420.1:0-1727 GCA_035464035.1 Desulfotignum sp.
CCGCTGAACAGCGGCAGAGTATGATAGATGATCCCGGCCCTGGACGTTCCCAGGGTCAGAATGGCCCGGTTCCACAGCAGAAATGCGCACAAAGAGGCAAAAACCCCCACATAAAGAATGGCCGGAACCGTGGCGCGGGTCAGGCTTTGTCCGGAAAAGCCGGCCTGCTCCCAGATGAACACCGGTACCAGAAACAACAGGCCCAGGCAGAACAGGGTGAACTGGAAGCTGTACACGCTGATGCCCGGGGGTTTGTGCCTGAGCAGGATGCTGAAAACCGCAAAAATAACTGCTGCAGCCAGCATCCACAGATCACCGGCCACAAACCGGACCGCCATCAGCCGGGCAAACTCCCCCCGGGTGATCAGACAGATCACACCTGTGAGCACGACAGCGATGCCGGCCGCATTTTTCAAATGCAGCACCTCCTTGAACAGCACCCTGGAAAACAGGACGACAAACACCGGAAACGTGATGGCAATCAAAGACAGGTTCATGGCCGTGGTGGTATGGCCGGCGATATAGATAAAGGTGTTGAAACAGGTGACCCCCAGAAAGGCGGTGACCACCATAAACAGGAGATGCCGCCGGATCACGGGCCATTCACTGGCAACCCCCCTGAGCGCAAAAGGGGCAAACACCAGCACCGCAGTGAGCCACCGGAAAAATGCCAGGCTCACCGGCGGAATGGCATCGGTCAATCCCCGGGCCACGATAAAATTTCCGGACCAGAGGGCCGTTGCCCCGAGGGCGAATCCATATCCGGCCCAGAGGCTGTCTGATTTCTCTGCGATCATTAATGATTTCCTTTGGGTGCAGACCTTAGTTTTCCAGTACAGTTTGAAACATAACACCATTTTAAGGCAGGTTCCAATAAAAATTTATCACCCTCTTTCTGGTAAAGATCTTAAAAAAATCCGTCAGCAGGGTTTGGGGGCCCTATTTTGTTTGACAGATCCGCCAGCCGGGTCTATGTTACCCAGGTGACATCCGACCCATGCGTTTCAAGGATCCCTGACCTATGCACCACGCCACAACCCGAACCGTTCTGATGGATGCCCGGATGGCCGGCCCCCTTTTCATGCTGTCCGCCGCACTTTTGTTCACCCTCATGTCCACCATTGTCAAGCTGATGCCGGATCAGTACACGGTGTGGCATCTGGGGTTTATCCGCTGCTTCGGGGGCATGATCCTTTTGACCTCCGTGTTCAGCCGCAGGAAAAACCCCTTCAAGGGCCATAAGGTGCCGCTGCTCATCCTCCGGGGCTGTACCGGTTCTTTGGCCTTTTTCTTTGTGGTGTCCGCCCTGCGCACCCTGCCCATGTCCACGGCCGTGGTCCTGTTTTATTCCTATCCGGCGTTTGCCGCCCTGTTCGGATTTTTCATTTACCGGGAACAGGTGAACCGGTTTCAGATCGCCTGCATTGCCGTGCTGCTGGCAGGGGTGGCCATCCTTTTCGACTTCCGGCTGTCCGCCAATGCCCTGGGACAGGCCATGGCACTGATCGGTGCATTTTTGTCCGGATTCACGGTTACCATTATCAGGTCCCTGCGGGAGCACAACGGGCCGGTGATCATCTATTTCTATTTCTGCACCATGGGCACCCTGGGCACCTTGCCCTACTGCATCACCCATCCCATTGTGCCGGCCTCGACCGTTGAATGGGCCATGATCGCCGGCATTATCTGTGTGTCGGTGGCTGCCCAGCTGCTCATGAACCAGGGGT
>DATHSR010000421.1:0-21287 GCA_035464035.1 Desulfotignum sp.
AGGGGTCTTCCGACCGGTACTACCAGAAAGACACGGCGGAAACCGAAGAACTGGTGCCCGAAGGAATTGTGGGCCGGATCCCCTACCGGGGAACCGTCCGGGAAAATATCGTCCAGATGGTGGGCGGGCTCAAGGCCGGCATGGGGTATCTGGGAGCCTCCACCATCGAGGATCTCCATGACAAGGCCCGGTTTGTGAAAATCACGTCCGCCGGGTTGAAGGAAAGCCATGTCCATGATGTGGTGATTACCAAAGAAGCCCCCAATTACCGGGTGGAAAGCAGCTGACTCCCATGACCGAATCTGCCGGTTTGTTTTACCATCTTCATCTGCATACCGAGTATTCCTTGCTGGACGGCGCCATCCGGCTGGATGCCCTCATCCGAAAATGCAAGGAATACGGCATGGATGCGGTTTCCATGACCGATCACGGCACCATGTTCGGGGTGGCCGCATTCTATGAAAAAGCCAGAAAAGCAGGGATCAAGCCCATTCTGGGATGCGAGGTGTATGTGGCCCCCCGGACCATCAACCACAAGACCCAGATGGATCACAAAGGTCTGAGCCATTTGGTGCTTCTTGCCAGAGACCGGGAAGGATATGCCAATCTGTGCAAGCTGGTATCCATTTCCCAGCTAAAGGGCTTTTATTACCGGCCCCGGATTGACAGGGAACTGCTCACTGCACATGCCGCAGGGCTGATCGGATTGTCCGCCTGCCTGAAGGGAGATATTCCCAAGGCCATTATGAACCAGGATATGCCGGGAGCCGAGGCGGCGGCCCGGTTTTACCTGGAGACATTCGGTGAGGGCAATTTTTTCCTTGAAATTCAGGAAAACGGCATGCCGGTCCAACAGAAGGTCAATCAGGGCATCTCTGAAATAAGCCGGCAACTGTCCCTTCCCATGGTCGCCACCAATGACTGCCATTATCTGGCAAAAGAAGACAAACAGGCCCACGACATTCTGCTGTGCATTCAGACCGGGGATACCGTGAACAATCAGAACCGGTTCAAGTTTGATTCCGACCAGCTGTATTTCAAATCTCCGGATGAGATGATCCGCAGTCTGGGACACTTTGCCGGGGCCATTGAAAATACCCGGGATGTGGCATCCCGGTGCAATGTGGAATTTGACGACAAAACCTACCATTTCCCCCGGTATGCAAAAGAAGAAGACAGTGAGGCAGAGATATTCAGGCAAAAAGCCATGGCCGGGTTTGAGGAAAAACTGGCCCGCATTAAAAAGAAAAACCCCCAGATCAATGAACAGGAATACCGTGACCGCATTGCCTATGAAATAAAAATCATTCTGGATATGGGGTTTCCCGGGTACTTCCTGATAGTGGCCGATTTTATAGCCCATGCCAGAAAAACAGGGGTGCCGGTGGGCCCGGGCCGGGGATCTGCCGCCGGCTCCATGGTGGCCTATGCCATGGACATCACCGCACTGGATCCCATAGAACACGGGTTGATTTTTGAGCGGTTTTTAAACCCCTCCCGGATCTCCATGCCCGATATTGATGTGGATTTCTGTATAGAAGGCAGAGACCAGGTATATCACTACACCATTGACCGGTACGGGGGACCTGAGTATGTCTGCCAGATCATCACCTTTGGAAAACTCAAGGCCAAGGCCGTAATCCGGGATGTGGGACGGGCCCTGGGTGTGCCCCTGCCTGAAGTGGACGAGATCGCCAAGCTGATTCCTGACGGGGCAAAGAATCTGACCCGGGCTCTGGCGGAAGTCCCGGCCATCCGTGAAAAATGCGCCCAGTCCGCAGAAAAGACGCAGATGCTTGAGACAGCCCTGCTGCTGGAGGGGCTGCCCCGTCATGCGTCCACCCATGCGGCCGGCGTGGTGGTGTCGGACAAGCCGCTCAACGAGTATCTGCCGCTGTTCCGGGGCAAGGAAGGGGAGACCCTGACCCAGTTTGACATGAACTATGTTGAAAAACTGGGCCTGGTGAAGTTTGATTTTCTGGGATTGAGAAACCTGACGGTCATCAAGAACTGCCTGGAGCTGATCGAAAAACAGGGGAAGCCGGTGCCGGACCTGGAAAACCTGGACTATGCGGATGAGAAGACCTTTGCACTGCTCCAGAGAGCCGACACCACCGGGGTTTTTCAGCTGGAAAGCACCGGGATGAAGGACCTGATCCTGCGCCTGAAACCCGCCACTTTTTCCGATATTGTTGCCCTGGTGGCCCTTTACCGGCCGGGGCCTTTAGACAGCGGCATGGCCAACTCCTATGTGGAAAGAAAGCACTGCAGAGAAGAGGTGGTGTATCTGTTTGACGAGCTGGCCCCCATTCTCAAGGAAACCTACGGGGTGATCCTCTATCAGGAACAGGTCATGAAAATCGCCGGTGTCCTGGCCAACTATTCCATGGCTGATGCGGACGGGCTGCGCAAGGCCATGGGCAAGAAAATCGCCGCCATGATGGAGGCCCATCGCAAGCTGTTTCTGGAAGGTGCCGCCAAAAACAATCATGATTCTGGAAAGGCGGAAGAACTGTTTGACCTGATGGAAAAATTCGGGGGCTATGGTTTTAACAAATCCCACAGTGCCGCCTATGCCCTGATCGCTTATCAGACCGCATATCTGAAAGCCAATTTTACCCTGGAATTCATTGCGGCACTCATGACCAGTGAACGGGGCAACACCGATGCCGTGCTCAAATTCATGGATGAATGCCGGACCCATGATATCCAGGTCCTGCCGCCGGATGTCAATGAAAGTGAGGCCCAGTTCATCGTGTCCAAAGGCTGTATCCGGTTCGGCCTGGCCGCGGTCAAAGGGGTGGGAAGTGCTGCCATAGACGTGATTGTGGAGGCCCGAAAACAGGGAGGCCCTTTTGAAAGCCTCTACGATTTCTGTGAACGGGTGCCGTTGTCCAAGGTGAACAAAAAAGTGCTGGAGGCGCTGATCAAGTGCGGGGCCTTTGACGCCATGGGAGGGGCAAGAAGCCAGATGATGGCGGTACTGGAAGAGGCCCTGGATCACGGCAGCCGGATACAAAAAGAAAAGGCAGACTCCCAGCTGGACCTTTTTGCCGATTCCGGTCTCGGGTCCACGGTGCCTGCCAGTATTCCCCTGATGCCCAAGATGGATGAATGGGAAGACAATTTTCTGCTGGAAATGGAAAAGGAAGCCCTGGGGTTTTATATCAGCGGACACCCCCTGGACAAGCACCGGCAAACCATTGCCGGGTTTGCCGATGTCGATACCGTTACCCTTCAGGATGCCGCCGACGGTGCAATGATCCGCATCGGCGGTGTGATCAAGCTGCTCAAGACCCACAAGACCAAAAAAGGGGAGATGATGGCGTTCTGTGCCCTTGAGGACCGCATCGGCAGTGTGGAGGTGGTGGTGTTTCCGAGAATATTTGCCCTGACCCATCCGTTGCTGTCCCAGGAACAGGCGGTGATACTGGAGGCCGAGGTTCAGAAAAAAGAGGCCAGTGTCAAACTGCTGGCTGAAAAAATTGTTCCCATTGACCAGGCCTCTGAAGAATGGACCAACGGGATTTTGATTGCCGTGAATGCCGACCGGTGCAGTACCGACACCCTTGAGCAGCTCAAACCCATTATCCAGCGCTACCCGGGTAACTGTCCCTCCTGTTTGAAAATCTGTATTCCGGACAGACCCGACGTTCTGGTAAAACTGGCAGAAGAGTATATGACCTGCTCAGACCCGGCTTTTTTTCAGGAAGTGGAAGCCCTGATGGGCAAAGGGTGTATTGAGACCCGGTGTGCGCCGGTCAAACCAAAGGTCAAAAACAGAAAAAAATGGGCACGAAGAGATAACCCGAAAATGGTACAAGGAACCTGATTTATGGGCTGGCTTGGAAAAATGATCGGCGGAACCATTGGTTTCGCCCTGGGCGGTCCCATCGGGGCGGTGGCGGGCGCCGCCTTTGGTCATGCGTTTGTGGACAAGAAAGAAGCTGTTTATCTGACCTCCATCCCTGGAAGAGCTGGAAGAGACGGATCGCTTTCCTCCAATGAAGAGGCCCAGCTGATTTTTTTTACCGCAGCATTCTCCATGCTGGCCAAGTTGTGCAAGGCAGACGGTCAGGTGACCGAAAAAGAGATTCAGGTCGTGGAAGCCTTTATGAAGCAGGACCTTCATCTGGATGCCACCGGGCAGGAAACCGCCAAGAATATTTTCAGGCAGGCGGTGCGGTCACAGGAAAGTTTTGACGCCTTTGCCATGCAGTTTTATTCCGTGTTCAGAACCCAGCCCAATATCATTGCGTTGATGATGGATGTGCTGTTCCGGGTGGCGGCGGCAGACGGGAGACTGGCGGATGCGGAAGAGGCCACCCTGCGGTCAGCGGCCCGGATCTTTCATGTGCCGGATGCGGATTTCAACCGGCTCAAATCAAAACATATCCGGGAGGCGGACAAATACTTTGCCGTGCTCAAATGTGATGCCACCGCTTCCAACGAGGAGATTAAAAAACAGTACCGCCGCCTGGTGAACGAATACCATCCCGACAAGATCGAAGCCAAGGGTCTGCCCGAAGAGTTCGTTAAATTTGCCAATGACAAGTTTACGGAAATCCAGGAAGCCTATGAACATATCCGCAAGAAACGGGGATTTTAAAAGAGTCCTTTCTCCCTGGCAATTCTCACGTAGGTGTCCACCAGCGTCTGGGGCGGTTCCCACCGTTCCATCTCTTTTTTATCGCCCAGAGACATGGCGTCAAATTCGCACACGGTCACACACAGCCCGCATCCGATGCAGCGGTCTTCATTGACCTGTGCAGTGCCGTCCGATATGGTCACGGCATCCCTGGGACAGATCTCTTCACAGGCCTGACATCCGGTGCACAGGTTGGCATCCACACCTGCCTGGAAATTGGAATTCACGATCCGTGCCGGGGCGGGGCTCTTTTTGATGTTGCTCAAGATCTGACAGCAGCAGTCACAGCACAGGCAGATGTTCATGGGCTTCACCGAGTTGGAAGGCTGGGCCACCAGGCCCTGGGCTGCCCCTTTCCGGATGATGTCCATGGCTTCGTTCTGGGTGATGGTGCGGCCGATGCCCCGGCTTTCATAGATGTAGGCCCCGCCCCCGAAAATAAGACAGGCTTCCTCCATTTTGCCGCAGCCCTTGTCCATCATTGCGTGCTCTCTGCGGCAGATGCAGGGGGCCACCAGGATTTTGGACTGGCTTCTCACCAGATTTTCCAGGTGCTCATGGTCCATGATGTGCAGCTGGGTGTTGATGGATTTTTCCACCGGCACCACCCGCAGCTGCTGGGTTTTGTGTTTTTCCTGGGCCGCCATGAGATGGGGGACATACGCATTGAAATCGGCAATCAGTTCTTTGGTCAACCGGTTCACCTGGTATTCCCAGATGCCCACCACAAACTGCAGCAGCATGAAGGTTTCAGACCCTTTGTTCTGGATGTGCAGAATCAGCCCTTTTCTACCCATCTCCCTGAGTGTGGGCAGGATTTCGTCGACGGGCTTCTGCGCTCTTTGGGCAACGGCTTCCACCGGTTCGGGCATCATCACCAGGCAGAGGGCCAGGCCGGCTTCATCGGGTGTGAACAGTTGTTTGAGAATACGCAGCTCCACACCAGATTCCGTAGGAGGAAATCCCCCCGGGGTATTGTCCAGGTGACGGGCCAGTTTCTTATAAATTTTTTCCATGACAAACCTCTCCAGATATGTTCAGATTTCTGTCCCAGTGATCATAGATGATATCAACCACTTTTCCTTTGAGTGCCGTGTCTTCTTTCACAGACACGTTCAGGTAATTGGCGGTCACTGCAATGAGCCGGCCCTTTCGGTCATCTGACCGTTTCTGTACCACCGCTTCAAGCTGCCGCCCCCGGTTGGCGTGAATGAAGGCGGCCTGTTTTCTTTGACCCAGACTTCGCAGTGCCCGGCAGCGTTCCGTGATAACGGCATCCGGCACCCGGGGCTTGAGATGAAAGGCCGGGGTGCCTTTTCTGGGGGAAAACGGAAACACATGCAGATACGATACCGGCAGCTGTTCGATGAGTGACAGGGTTTTTTCAAACTGCTGTTCGGTCTCGGTGGGAAATCCAGCCAGCACATCCACCCCGATACCGGCAAAGGGCAGCCTGTCATGAATGCGCCGGACGGTTTCCGTAAAAAGTGCCGCGGTATAAGGGCGTTTCATTTTTTTGAGGATGGTGTCGTCTCCGGACTGAAGCGGCAGATGAAAATGATCACACAAAACTGATGTGGGCCCTGCCAGATCCAGAAGCCGGTCATCTATTTCATTGGGTTCAATAGAGGAGAGCCGGATCCGGTGCACGGGTTTTTCTCTCTGGATGGTTTCTAAAAGCGCGGTCAGGCGGGTTGGCGGGTTCAGATCCCGGCCGTATCTGCCGGCATTGATCCCGGTGAGAATCACTTCCCGGAATCCGGCCCGGTCCAGTTCCTTCAAATGGGCGTGAACCATCTGTTCGGGCATGCTCACCGAGGATCCCCTGGCATACGGCACAATGCAGTAGGTGCAGAACGCATCGCATCCATCCTGGATTTTCAGATAGGCCCGGGTCATGCTGCCGAAGACCGGCCCTGAAAAACTGGGAAACCGGTTGGCCGCAGAGTGATCCACCGGTTTGAATTCCATGGGAAGGGCCGACGGCCCCCTGGCGACATGGTCGGCCAGTGCGGTTTTGTCCCGGTGACAGACAATTTCAAGACGGGGATCGGTTTTTTTAATCGTGTCCGGGTCTGTCTGGGCATGACATCCGGTGACGATGATTTTTGCATCCGGGTTGTCCCGGGCCAGTTTCCGGACGGCCTGGCGGGACTGCATGGCCGCCTTGGATGTAACCGCACAGGTGTTGATGATGCACACATCGCAGGAACGGCCCTCCGGTGTCCGGGTGAACCCTTTTTGTTCAAGACCGGCGGCGATGGCGTCGGACTCATATTGATTGACTTTGCACCCGAGAGTTTTGATGTAAACCGTTTTCACTGGATAATTCCCGAGCCCAGCACCCGGCGGCCAGAATAGAATACCGCTGCCTGTCCCGGGGTTACCGCATACTGGGGCGTGGTGAAAATCACCTGGCCCACGGTTCCCCAGCGGTTCAGCAGGGCAGGGGCTTCGGTGTGCCGGTAGCGTATTTTGGCGGCCGTCTTGACGACACCATCGCCCGGAGCATCATGCCAGACCATCTGGGCCACGGCCATGTCCCGGGTTGCCAGGTCTTTTTTGAAACATACATGAAGGGTGTGGGTCAACGGGTCGATTTTTCTCACATAATAGGGTTCGGAAGCCGGGCAGTTGATGCCGCGGCGCTGCCCCACCGTAAAGGCATGCACCCCGGTGTGGGTGCCCACCTGACGGCCGTTGATATCCACCACCGGACCGGGTTTGGAAACCAGAGAGGTTTTTTTTGCGATAAAACCGGGGAGCGAATTGTCATGAATAAAGCAGATGTCCTGGCTTTCCTTGCCGGTGACCGGAACCAGGCCGTGCCGCGCGGCCAGAGCCCTGACCTGATCCTTGGTCAGCGCGGCCAGCGGACAGATGACACGGGACAACTGTCCTGCCGAAAGCCTGGCCAGAAAATAGGACTGATCTTTCTTGGGGTCCGCAGCTTTTTCAAGCCAGGCGGCTGACCCGCAACTGTTGTGTCTTGTCAGGGTATTGACGATGGCGGCATAATGACCGGTGGCCAGATAATCCGCTCCCTGCTTTTGTGCCTGCTCCAGCAGCACGCCGAATTTTATTTTCTGGTTGCAGACCATGCAGGGATTGGGGGTTTTCCCCTGGGCATAGGTGGATACAAAATACTTTACCACCTCCTGTTCAAAGGGGGCAGACAGGTCCAGGGTGATGACGTCCATTTCAAGCTGATCCCTGAGCCGGTTCATGTCCGGTTGACGGGTCTCGTAACCGGTGGTGAAGTGCAGACCGAACACCCGTTTGTACTGCTGCTTCAACAGAAAAGCGGATACCAGGGAATCCACCCCGCCGCTCACGGCCACAGCGATGGTGGGTGTGTGCATCAGGCAACGGGCTCCGGGTGTTGGGTGAACAACCCCATGGCCCGGGTGGGGCAGGTCACAATACACAACTCACACACGGAACATTTTTCTTTGTCAAACACCACCTCCATGGACGGCCGGACAATGTGAAGGGCCTGGGTGGGACAGACGGCGGTACAGGCCCCGCAATGGGTGCAGATCTGGTCATCCTTGAAAATCTGATGTTCAGGCGTGGACACTTTGACCCCCTGCTGGTTGAGAAATTCGATGCCTTTTTTGAAACCGGACCGGGATGCCGCAGTGATCTCCATTACCATGGCCCCTTGTTTCCGCTCGGAAATCTCAGCCCGCAAAATATTGAACAGCAGGTCAAATTTTTTGACCAGCTGGCAGACGATGGGTTTCTGGGCCACTTCCGGTGGAAAAGTCAATATAATGATTTTTGAATACAAAACGCAATGTCTCCATCAATAAATTGTTTTGACAACAGGGCCGGGTACGGTATTATAATCTGGACCGGTTTGTCAGAAACGTTGTCAGGCCTGGTAAAGTGCCACCTTGTGTTATTACCACCATTGGGCAGAAAATTCAACACACCCGTCAGGGGGCCGGCATTTATTTTGAAAAAAGGTATTCCCATGAACCGCTTTGCCTTCAGCCTGTCCTCTTACACATTGAAGGCTCTTTCCGGGTTTTCAAGAGCCAGGACCACGATTCTGGGGCAGGAGAATATTCCATCCGGCTCCGTGGTGTTTTGCGCCAACCATTTCACCCGCATTGAAACCGTGTTTCTTCCCTATCATATTCATACCATCACCGGAAAACAGGTGTGGTCCCTGGCTGCCCAGGAACTGTTCCAGGTGCCTGTGCTGGAAGGCCTGCTCCGGCGGCTCGGGGCGGTGTCAACAGAGGCGCCGGACCGGGACGATCTGCTTTTGAAAACCCTGTTGTCCGGGGCGGCGCACTGGATCATTTTCCCGGAAGGCATGATGGTGAAAAACAAGAAACTGGTGAAAAACGGTCAATTCGTTCTCACCGGTGACAAGGGGGATCAGCGGCCCCATACCGGGGCCGCGGTGGTGGCCCTCAGGTGTGCCTTTTTCAGGGAACGCCTGCGCCGTTTGAAAGCGTTCGGTGCCCCGGAATTTGACAGGCTGGCGGCGGAGCTGGATATCTCAAACATCGATCATGTCCTGACCCAGTCCACCCATATCGTACCCGTCAACATCACCTATTACCCGGCCAGCCCCCGGGAGAGTGTGCTGAGATCCATGGCAAAACTTGTGTTGAAAAAACCCTCCAAACGGGTTCTGGATGAACTTGTGACAGAAGGCGGCATCCTGTTTTCCGGCGTTGATATTACCATCCGGTTCGGCACTCCCATTGATATCGCGCCCTACCTGAACCATCCGTATCTGGAAAGTCTGCTGACGGTGAAACGCCGGGTAAGGCCGTTTGTGGACCGCACCTCCAGGCTGATTTCAAGAAAAATTGCCAACACTTTGATGGCGCGCTACATGGCCCAGGTATACGGGTTGACCACCCTCAACCATGACCATGTGATGGCCGCCATCCTCAAGCACTATCCGTATAAGCGGGATGGCATCGACCGGTATGAGTTCGCCTGCAAGGTGTATTATGCCATCACCTGCCTGGTGCTGAACCGGATTTGTCATGTGGCGGATCTGTTGCTGCACAACCAGGTGCATCTGCTGGTGGATGACCGGTTCAAGCGGATATCTGATTTTCTGGATCTGGCGGAGAAAACCAGGGTTATCCGCATGGATGGTGACCGGTTTTTCAAGGACCAGGAGAAATTTTACAAACTGCCGGATTTTCACGCCATCCGGATGGAAAACCCTGTTCTGGTCATGGCCAATGAAGTGGAGCCGGTGGAACCTGCCCAGATCTGCCTGAAAAAAATCGCCCAGAAACCCCAGCGTCAGATCCGGCAGCTGGTCAGATCCCGGATCATTGAAAAGATGAATATGGATTTCACCGCTGACTATACCGCCCACGGCATTCCCGGCGAATCCAAAAAAAAACGGGTCGGCCGCCCCCTGTTTCTGACTCAACCGCCGGATAGCCCCGGTGTTCTGCTGATCCATGGGTATATGGCCGCGCCCGAGGAGATGAAGTTATTTGCCCAATACCGCTATAAAAAGGGGTTCACGGTGCATGTGCCCCGGCTCAAGGGGCATGGCACCTCTCCTGAGGATCTGGCAGAAACCGGGTATGACCAGTGGATGGAATCGGTGGAAGAAGCGTATGTGGTGCTGCGACACTCCTGCGGAAAACAGGTGATTGGCGGATTTTCAACCGGTGCGGGCCTGGCCCTGGAGATGGCCACCCGGGTTGAGGATTATGAAGCCATTTTTGCCGTAGCCCCCCCCATGCGGCTCCAGGATATGGGCTCCTTTTTTGTGCCGGCCATTGATGCCTGGAATGCCATGATCCGGCGCATCAACCTCAGAGGCATGGCCAAGGAGTTCATCGACAACCATCCCGAAAACCCCCATATCAATTACCTGCGTAACCCCATCGCCGGCATTTATCAACTGGGAAAACTCATGGACCACCTGGCCCCCAAACTCAAACAGATCGACAAACCGGTGCTGGTGGTCCAGTCCCGAAAAGATCCGGTTGTGAACCCTAAGGGAACCGAAAAGCTTTTCACGCAGCTGGGATCACCGGTCAAGGAATATTATCTTTTTGATTATGAGCGGCACGGGATTTTGATTGGAAAGAACGTGGAACGGGTGTATCAGGCCATTGAAAATTTTATCCGGCAATGGGTATGAGGTTTTTGGCAGGGGTGTTCCGATATCCGGCGCCGGAACACCCCGTGGAAATTATTTTTCGATGGCGTCATCCACCAGCATCATGGTGGCCGGATCCAGAAGAAATGTCTGATTGGTTCTGTTGCCGTCCTTGAGCACAATGGCCTCAATTTTGTTGTCTACCGGCTTGAGAAACAGGGCTTTGTCAAACAGCTGTTTCCTGGTTTCCAGCTGAACCGGATATCCGTCCGGGCTCAGGGCTTCTTCACGATGGGTCTGCATGGCAAACCAGATGGCCACACCAAACTCCTGGTTCAAGGACCGTAAGCTTTCCAGGATGTCTGAAATATCCTCATCAAAGTTGAGCCCGTCAATGATCATCAGCGCCGGCATGGGCAGCTGGGCTTTTTTGAAGCTTTTCAGGTAGTCCTTGATTTTTTCGGTATTGAAGGTGGCATCATTGTAACTGATCCCCACCTTGTTGAGGCTGATGTCATCCCAGAGGCGCACCGCCTTCTGGGGGTCTACATAACCGATGCTGTCAACCAGGTTGGTATAACCCTCGTTATAACGCAGATTGATTTTTCCCATGGAATCATCCAGACTGACATGGACGATTTTTCTGTCCCCGAGCAGCTGGCTGAGCGCAATCTGGACCAGGAATCGGGTTTTGCCCACACCCGCTCTGGAAAGCACGGCGCCAAAATGACTCTGGGCAATATTGTCAATGCCGATAATTTTTTCAATCGGGCTTTTTAGATTGAGATCTTTTTTCAACATATTCCCTCTCTTTATCTTGGGGTCTTAGGCTTTTTTCTCTTCCTGTTTCTGTCTGATTATTTCTTCGGCAATGGACTGGGGGACCTGTTTGTAGGAAGAAAATTCCATGGTAAACTGGGCCTTTCCCTGGGTGGCGGAACGAAGTATCGTGGAGAAACCGAACATTTCAGACAGCGGCACCTGGCTTTCAATCACGGACATGACCCCTTCCTCCTGGGATCCCTGGATAATTCCCCGGCGCTGGTTGATCAGGCCCATGCAGGCACCCTGGAACTCATTGGGGGTTTCGATCACCACCTTCATGATAGGTTCCTTGATGACCGGTTTGGCTTTCATATACCCTTCTAGAAAGGCGCCCCTGGCCGCCGCCTGGAATGCCATTTCCGATGAATCCACCGCATGAAAAGCCCCGTCGTCAATGGTCACCCGGACACCGGTCACCGGGAATTCCAGTTTCGGTCCTTTGACCATGCAGGCGGCAAATCCTTTTTCACAGGCCGGGATATACTGGGTGGGAATCCGTCCTCCGGTGATTTTGTTGACAAACTCAAATTCCTCGTCACAGGGTTCCATGAATCCGGCGACCCGGCCGTACTGACCGGCGCCGCCGGTCTGCTTCTTATGGATGTAATTGAACAGGGCCTTCTGGGTGATGGTCTCCCGGTAGGCAACCCGGGGGGCCCCTGTGGTGACTTCTGCCTTGTATTCCCGTTTCATGCGCTCCACATACACCTCCAGGTGCAGTTCACCCATGCCCTGGATGATGGTTTCACCCGTCTCATGATCCACATAGGTTTTAAAGGTGGGATCCTCCTTGGTGAAGCGGTTCAGGGCCTTGGACATATTGATCTGGGCCTTGTTGTCCTTGGGCACGATGGAAAGGGAAATAACCGGTTCCATCACATGCATGGCCAGCATGGAGTAGTTGATGGAAGGCGAGACAAAGGTGTCCCCCGATGCACAGTCAATCCCGAACATGGCCCCGATATGCCCGGCCGGGACCTCATCCACATCTTCCATCTGGGATGCGTGCATGCGGATCAACCGGCCGACCTTGACTTTTTTTCCGTCTCTGGAGTTGACCAAAGTGTCCCCTTTGCTGATGCACCCCTGGTAGACCCGGATATAGGTCAACTGGCCGTACTGGCCGTCTTCGAGCTTGAAGGCCAGTGCCACGGTGGGTTTGTCAAAACGGCTTTCCAGTATGACGCTTTCTTCGTTTTTATCCAGGTCAATGGCCTCGTTCTGGATATCCATGGGGGAGGGCAGGTAATCGATCACCGCATCCAGCAGCGGCTGGACCGCCTTGTTCTTGTAGGCGGAGCCTAAAAAAACCGGCGTGATCTGCCGGGCAATGACCCCGGTTCTGACCGCCTGTTTGATCAAGTCGTCGCTGATCTCAGATTCTTCAAGAATCGCATCAGTGAGTGCTTCTGAAAACAGTGAGGCCGCATCGATCATCTCTTCCCTGGCAGTCCGGGCGTCATCTGTCATGTTTTCAGGGATCTCCCTGACCACCACTTGCTCGCCGTTGTCACCTTCGAAGTAATAGGCCTTCATGGCCACCAGATCGATGACGCCTTCATGTTTTTCTTCCAGTCCGATGGGCAGCTGCATCAGAACGGCATTGTGACCCAGCTTGTCCCTCAATTGCCGGGTCACCCGGGCCGGGTTGGCACCGGACCGGTCGCATTTGTTGACAAAGGCGATACACGGGACTTCATACCGCTTCATCTGCTGGTCCACCGTGATGGACTGAGACTGAACACCGGAAACCGAGCACAGTATCAGCACCACCCCGTCCAGCACCCGCAGGGAACGCTCCACCTCCACGGTGAAATCCACATGGCCCGGGGTATCAATCAGATTGATATTGTGTTTTTTCCATTCACAATAGGTGGCAGCCGACACAATGGTGATCCCCCGTTCTCTTTCCAGGTCCATGGAGTCCATGACCGCACCGGTGCCGTCTTTCCCCCGGACTTCATTGATTTTGTGAATCCGGTCCGTATAAAATAAAATCCGTTCTGAAAGGGTAGTTTTGCCGGAATCAATATGGGCGCTGATGCCGATATTTCTCACCCGCTTTAAATCTCTGATCATGTTATCTCATCCTTATGAATAAAATTTTCCCTGGGCAGTGACCCTTCTTGCAAGAAGCGCAGCCATTGCCCAAAGGATTTACCATTTTCCGGTCCAGCTGATTATTAAATATTGCGATTTTATTTAAATGAGTATTCAGGCCAATTTCAGCATATGAAAAAGGATAAATTTATACACAAAACAGATGAATTTGTCAATTGTTTTGAAGATAAAAAAATACAGGGGTGGAAAAAACCATCTAAAAGAATTGTTTGACTTTGATCTGTGTTTTTTGGTAGTGTTTTTTATTTTTAAGACATGTCCGCGCTGAAAAAGTGAACTAACAGCAGATATGCCTCTTGTGGGGCCAGATGGGTACCTGATATTGAGCACCCGGTCAGGATGTGATGAACACAATTCTAATTGTCGATGATATCAAGGTCAATCTCAAGGTTCTTGAAGTGCTGTTGACCCGAAACGGCTATGCCGTTTTGTCTGCCGCAAGTGCAGGAAAAGCGCTGGGGCTGCTTCAGGAAAATCCGTGCGACCTGATCGTCTCAGATATCCACATGCCGGAGATGGACGGTTTTCAATTCTGCCGGCTGTGTAAACTCGATGATAAACTCAAGCATATTCCTTTTATCTTTTATTCTTCTAGCCATACCGATGACCAAACCAGAGAACAGGCCCGGAAGTTAGGTGCCCATGCCGTTGTTCAAAAGCCTGCAGATCCTGCCACGCTTCTGAAAACCATTGATGCCATTTTGTCAGAAGATAAGGTTCGATCCATGGTGCACCACCCAGGCAACCCGGCTGAATTTTTATACCCCTGCAAAGAAGAGGCAGACAAATTCGGGCGCCACACCATGGTTCCGGCAGAACAAAAACAGTTTTACAACCGGTTGCTGGATAACCTGCCAGGAATTGTCTGGACCCTTGATGCCAAAGGGGATTATAAATATATCAGTCCGGCAGTCGAACGGCTGACCGGTTTTTCTGAAAACCGTATCTGTGAAATGGAAAAAAATGGATGGCTGAACCGGGTCCATCCGGCGGATACAAAAAAGGTGCGAGCTGCTTTCAAATCGCTGTTTCAAGACCATGCGGCTCTGGATATTTTTTACCGCTTTGAATGCAGGAACGGCAAACTTGCCTGGTTCCATGAAATATCTGGGACACCCTATGAAGAGCAAATCAGTGGCCGGTATCATGTGGATGGCCTGACTATAGACATTTCCGCCCGGATGCTGGACCAGGAGTATCGGATGAAATCACGGGAACAGGAAGTGGTGAATACTTTTTCAAAAGGGGTTTCCCATGATCTGACCAACCTGTTGGCCGGTATCACCGATTACATTCAATTATCTGCCATGGCTTCCACAGAAACCCAGGAACGGCAACGGTTTTTGACCAATGCTTTGGATATCAGCCGTAGCGCCCAGGCGTTGATCCGGGATATTTCCCTTCTTTCCAAAAAAGAAAAACCGGTGGATAAAAATTCGCTGTTCACCCGTGTGGTGGCAAGTGTTATCTTGTCTTTGCTGGAAGGCAGCGATATCAAGTACCGGTTTGAAATGGCCGGAAAATTATGGCCCTGCCGCGTAGATTCCCGTTTGATGACCCGGGCACTTGAGCATGTCATTGTCAATGCCTGTGAATCCGTAGTCCAAAGAAGTGACGGATTTATTGAAGTGATTTTACAGAACACGTCCATTGAAAACGAAACGGGTCAAAATCCCTTTGGTTCTGAAATCATTCTTGGGCCGGGGCGTTATATCAGAACCACCATCCGGGACAATGGGTGCGGCATTGACGACCGGATACTTCATCAGATTTTTCATCCCTATTTTTCTTCAAAAGCCCGAGATATGAAAAAAGGGGTTGGGTTGAGCCTTGCCTTGAGCCGGGCGATCATCGTGCGGCATGGGGGGGAAATGACTGTCCATTCAAACGAAAACCATGGAACAGAAATGGAGATATTTTTGCCGGCGGAAACCGAATCATGATGTGTCAGGACATGACTGCATTTGATCGTTCCATGATCTGGCGCGAGGCGGTGGCAGCCGGGAGACATGGATATGAAAACCGTTTTGATCGTAGATGACACCAAAACCAATATTGATGTGCTGGTTCAGATCCTGAAGACCGATTACAGGATCGGGGTGAGTCTCAACGGCAAAGATGCAATTCGATTTGCCAGAACCCACAGGCCCGACCTGATTCTTCTGGATATCATCATGCCCCAAATGGATGGTTTTCAAGTTTGTCGGCAATTGAAGTCAGATCCTGAAACCCGTGATATTCCAGTTATTTTTATTTCTGCCATGGATAGACCGGAACAAGAAAAAAAAAGTTTCAAATGCGGTGGCGTGGACTACATTGTCAAACCCTTTGTGAGTCGTGATATCAAAGAAAAAATCCTTATGCATCTGAGACAGGCCTGAATCCAGAATCATGGCAGGAAGATCCGATAAAAGAAAGATTAAGTGATAATGAAAACCAAGGATTATCATGGAAAGATTCTGCATGGAAACTACAGTCATGCCCTGAAAATGTATGTTGCAGAAAATATCAGCCGGCTGGCTGATTTTGAAAATACCGTCGTTCCGGCCATTCCCTATCTTTCCGCCTGGCACCGGGAACAAAACACCATGTGGTATGAATTTGCCGGTATCCGGTTCTGTGAGCTTATGGCCTGTCCGGCGTCGGAAGTGGCCGAGGTATTCAGGGAAAGTATTCTGGAACATCGGATTTATGATTACCAGGGGGAAAATCAGACCCGGATCAATCCCCGGACATTAAGACAATCTGAGCTGACAGTATCCCGAAAAAGCCTTCGTGCCCAAGGGGAAAAAAGGGGCCTGGTGGAAGCGATTTACAAGGTTCGGCTTGCAGACGGCACCATGGTCTGGCTCAAGGATCAGGCCAGGGTTGCGGCGTTCAATGAAGATCAGGTTCATATCTCATCTGGATGTCTCACCCATGTGACCAAGGAGATGGAAACTGAAGAAGCATTGATCCGGACTCAGAAGATGCTTGAAGAAAAAGCCCGGGCCTTGAGTCTCGCCAGAAAGGTTCAAGAAGAGAACGCGGCCCGGCTGTCCAGCGCCATTGAGCAGACCGAGGCGGCCAGAAAAGAAGCGGAAAAAGCCAACAAGGCCAAAAATGAATTTCTGGCGGTCATCAGCCATGAAATCCGAAATCCCATGAACGGGATTGTGGGCACCTGTGATTTGATCATGGCGGATGACCTTTCAAACCCGCAGAAAGAATATCTGGAAATTATCCGCAATTCCGCCTTTTCACTGCTGGGGCTGATCAATGACATACTGGACTTTTCCAAGATTGAAGCGGGCAGGCTTGAGTTTCAGGAGATCTGTTTTGATGTCAGGGATGTGATAGAGGAGGTATCGGATATTTTTCTGGAAATGATCTCCAGAAAAAACCTGGAGTTCATCGTGGATGTTGATCCGGATGTGCCGGCCCGGGTGATGGCGGATCCCATGCGGCTGCGTCAGGTACTCATCAACCTGACATCCAATGCGCTTAAATTCACCTCCCAGGGAGAGATCGTCATCCGGGTTGAACAGACCCGCCGTGAAAAGGAGATGGCGGAACTGGTTTTCCGGGTGATGGATACGGGGATCGGCATTGCAGCCGAACATTTTGACCGCCTGTTCGAATCTTTTACTCAGATAAATGACGGGAGACACACAGAATTTGGCGGCACCGGCCTTGGCCTGGCAATCTGCCGACAGATCGTTGAAATGATGAATGGAACCATCGGTGTCGACAGCTTGCCGGGTCAGGGCAGCACCTTTCATTTCAAGGTGCCCTTTAAATGTGTGGATCCGCCCCCGGAGAACGGGACGGAAATCTCCGCGGGTTTCACCCTGAGTCATGCCCTGGTCGTTCTGGAAAACCGGTCCGGTCTCAGCGCCCTCGACCAGGTACTCAAATCATGGGGATTTCAGGTCACAGCCTACACCGCAGGTCTTGATGCGGCAGACCTGCATGACACGAAAATCAGCCGGTTTGATCTGGTGATTCTGGACATGGGGTTCAAGGGACTGGAAGATGAAACGATTTTTGAAAAATTAAAATCCATGACCAGTTCTGCCGGCCTGGCTGTTGCCCTTATCCGTATGGGCAGAAATGATGATCTGGTCAGGGCTCGGGAACTGGGCCTGCCAGCATCACTGACCAAACCGGTGAAACCGTCTTTATTGCTGAATCTTATTAAAGAAAAGTGTGGGACTGCCATAGAAACAAAGAATCACTCCCTGGAAAAAAAACAAGGATCTGACAAACTATTTTCAAATACCCGTGTGCTTCTGGTTGAAGACAATACCATCAACCTGAAAATTGGTTTTGAAATGCTGCGGATGGCCGGTTTGGATGTTGACACGGCCGGCAACGGAATCGAGGCTATTGAAAAAGTGCAGACAACCCGTTACGCGGCCGTACTGATCGATATACAGATGCCGCACTTAAATGGTATTGAAGCATCCCGCATCATCCGTCATCAGTTTTCAAAAACCCGCCTGCCCATCATCGCCATGAGCGCACATACCAAATCTGACCACTGGCAGGCGTGCCAGGATGCCGGTATCAATGATTACATTTTAAAACCTGTCAGCCGTAATGTGCTGTTCACTGTTCTTAAAAAACAGCTGAAAATGTCCGGCCGCAGCATGCCGGTCCCGGAACCCGTCCTCCAGAAAGATGGAGAAACGGATTGGAGTTCACCGGACGTCAAAATGCTGCCGGGCCTGAACATCAAGGAAGGAATTGAACGTCTGGGAGGGGCGGTGCCGATTTATGCAGAAATTTTAAATGATTTCTGTAATGCATATGCGGATTTTGATGTGAAATTGGAGATTTTTCTGGCCCGTTCGGATTTCAAAGGTGCCGCCGGCCTGAGCCATTCTCTCAAAGGTGCTTCTGGCAATGTTTCCGCCCTATCATTGTTCGAGTCTGCAAAGGCGCTGGAAAATGCATGTCGGCAAAAACAGAACCATGAGATCCCCCGGCTGCTGAATTTGGTTCAATCGGATTATGAAACAGTCTGCCGGTCTGCACGAATGTTTATTGAACGGGTGCGATCCGAAAAATCACACAAGATGAAAAAAACACCGGTCCTTCCGGCAGAACCCATGGAATTGAAAACTTTGACACAGTCTCTGGCCAGCAGTCTGGAGCAATGTGACCCGGTGGAATCGGAAACACTGGTTCAGAAAATGAAACCATTGGCAGACCGGGCATGGCACAAGGAAATGGATCTGCTGATACAAGCGGTTAAAAGCTATCAGTTTGAGGACGCAAACTATTATTTGAAAACTATTTTGGAAAAAATACAGAACAACAGTCCGATTACTGAGGATTGACGGAAAATCGCTGCCGGAAAAAGGAAACAAGACCATGAAAACCATCAATGACTGCATGATTCTTCTGGTGGATGACGCAAAATCCAGTGTGGATGTGCTGGTGAATGCCCTCAAGGATAGGTACAAACTGGGGGTGAGCCTCTCCGGGGAAGACGCGGTCCGGTTTGTGACGCAAAGGATGCCGGATCTGATTCTGCTGGATATCATTATGCCGGGAACAGACGGATTCGAGGTGTGCCGCCGGCTCAAGGCAGATCCTCAGACAAAGGATATCCCCATAATCTTCATTACTGCCATGGATGATTTGAACCATAAAACCAAGGGATTTGATTCCGGTGCGGTGGATTATATTACCAAGCCTTTTGATATTACCGAAGTCAAAGCCCGGGTCAAAACCCATTTGACCCTGAAACTGGCTCAGGAGGCCCTGAAGAATCAGAATGCGATTCTGGAGGAAATCGTCCGGGAGCGGACCAGAGAGTTGCGGAAAGCACAGGTGGAGGTGATTGACCGACTGGGAAAAGCCATGGAGCACCGGGATCAGAACACAGGCAATCACATCAACCGCATGGGAAAATACTGCCGGCTAATGGGCAAGGCCCTGGGGCTTCCCCGAGAGGAATATGACCGGCTGGACCTTGCTTCAACCATGCATGATGTGGGGAAAATCGGCATTTCAGACAATATCCTGCTCAAACCCGGGAAGCTCGACGGCAAGGAATGGGAATCCATGCAGACCCATACGCACATCGGCGAAAAACTGCTTTCAGGAGGAACATCACATCTGCTGGAAGTAGCCCGGATCATCGCCATGACCCACCATGAAAAATGGGACGGCACCGGGTATCATCAGCGACTCAAAGGCAAGGAGATCCCGTTGGCCGGCAGAATCACATGTATCTGTGATGTCTTTGATGCGCTCATATCCAGGCGTCCTTACAAGGATCCCTGGTTGGTGGAAGAGGCACTTGCAGAAATCAAAAAAGGAAGCGGCACTTTTTTTGATCCGGATCTGGTGGAGGTGTTTCTGTCTCTGGAGCCAGAACTCAGAAAGATCATTGAAACATATCAAGATTGACTGCCTGCATAGATAAGGCTGTTGGTGGCGGGTTTATTTTTACTTGTGTTAGCACCCGGTATTTATTAGAATTGTTTAATAGATGTCCGTGAATCGTTCAGCGTTTCGGAGAACCATGATAAGAAAAATTCTTGTTCCGGCCTGGATCCTTATCTGTTTTTTAACGGGTTCTGTTCTGGCGACAGAAGCTTTGGAAAGCAAGGAAAGAAACCTGCTTGAAACAGGGATCGAATTTATGAAACAGGACCTGTACGAAGCGGCCATCGCGGCTTTCTCCGAACTGATTGATCTGGACAGCCGAAATCCGGATGCCTATAAAAACAGAGGGGTGGCCCATATGAAGCTGGCCCAGTATGATCAGGCCATCCGGGATTTTGAAAAAACATTGGAAATCACTCCGGGTGTGAAGGGCATTTACAGCAACCTGGGTGTGGCCTGGTATTATAAATCAGACTACAGAAAAGCCATTGAAAATTACGACCGGGAAATAATACTGTCTCCGGACAGTCACTATGCCTATTTCAACCGGGCCATTTCCTGGGCAGAACTCGGTGAGTATGGTAAAAGTCTGAACGATATCGATCAGACCCTGAGTCTGGCGCCTGATTTTTATCCGGCCTATTGCTTGAAAGGGGATCTGTATCTGGAAATGAAAGATATAGGGGCAGCCCGGATCGCCTATGAACAGGCGATAGAAAAAGATCCGGAACAGGAATATGCCAGGGCCCAGCTGGATGTCATAGACGCTTCTCCCATCACAGTTATGGAAGTCCTTTCACCGGAGGCCGGTGTCCGGCAGGAAGAAGCCGCATCAACCCCATCCATGGCTGCTGTGAAAACCAGTGACCAAACAGAATCCCGCGAACAAACCAAGGCGGCGGCACTGCCTGCTGAAAAGCCTGTTGTGGAAAATCTGGGCGGATATGAAATTCAGGTCGGGGCTTTTCAGGTTCAGGAAAATGCACAGAAACAATTGGATCAACTGATTCGGATGGGATATGATGCCCGGATACTGACGTTGACACGTGACGGCAAAACTACCTGGTATCTGGTGAGATTCGGTTCATATCCAGGTCCCAAACAGTCGGAACAGGCCAGGGCGCAATTTGTCAAGGACACCGGCATGGAAGCCTATGTCCGTCCCCGGAACCGGTTTTGAATTTTTTTCTGAACCGGCTTTCAATGTTGTTC
>DATHSR010000422.1:0-5797 GCA_035464035.1 Desulfotignum sp.
GTCTGCAACGTCCCCAATGCCAGGTTCGGTGCGGCATTCTGGGCGTGTTAGACGGATTTTCCGCCAAAGGCATTGAAACAGACGCAGACGTGGAAAAACGCAAAGGGATTCTCCGCATGATCGGTTACAAGCAATAAAAAACGAAAAACCGGGGGCAGGCCTGTGTTATTGTCGTTTTAAAATCGGGGTCAGGCCTGTCGTTTTGGCCCAAAACGACAGGCCTGACCCCATGCCCCCAACAGCAGTTACTTGGTGATGAATACCGGGCTTTCTGACTTGTTGAGGACCTGGTGGGCCACACTGCCTAAAAACAGCCCGGCCAGATCAGAAACCCCCCGGGATCCCATCACGATGAGATCCATTTTCTCTATTTTTGCCACTTCGGCAATATGGGTGCCGGGCGTTCCCTCCAGAATCCGGGTTTCATAGGAGACCCCGGCTTTTTCCAGCATATCTTCAAAGGGTTTTAAAAGATCTTCCGAGGATTTCATGATTTCATCGATGGCCTGCTGAAAATAAGGTTCTGACAGCACCACGGGAAATCTGGCATGACAATGCAGCAGCAGAATGTGGGAGTCGAATTTTTTTGCCAGATCAATGGCATACCGGGTCGAATTAATGGAGTGGGATGATCCGTCCACCGGGTTCAATATTTTTTTAAATTCCATCACAGACCTCCTTTTTTGGGTTTGGGTCCAGGCAGTTTTTGTATTCCAACCGCAAGTTACAGTCATTGTAGGACACCTGAAACATAAAAAAAAGAAAAAAGTGATTTCACCGCCCGGCAGGCAAAAAAAATATTGACAATTTATTTTGCCTGAATGTAGTATCCAGGTTAATTAGACTGAGCGCTCGATCAGTTTTTTTCGCTTTCATCCTGTCGGGCTTTTACGGCTGAACCGGTTGCAGAAAAGATACAAAAGATAACCCACAAAACAAGGAGGCGCAGGGTGGATTTTGACCTTACCAAAGAGCAGGAAATGATCCGTAAGGAAGTCAGAAAGTTTGCCCAGAAGGAGGTCGCTCCCATCGCCGGCGAACTGGATGAAAATGAGCAGTTCTCCGAGGATCTGACCCGGAAAATGAGGGACATCGGTCTTTTCGGCATGTTTGTTTCCGAAGCCTACGAAGGCCAGGCCATGGATTATATCTCCTATATCATTGCCGTGGATGAGATCGCCCGCATCGACGGCTCCCAGGCCGCCACCATCGCTGCCGGCAACTCGCTGGGCATCGGCCCCATCTATTATTTCGGCACCGAAGAACAGAAGCAGAAATATCTGCCCAGGCTGTGCGCCGGAGAAGGCCTGTGGGGGTTTGGGCTGACCGAACCCACGGCAGGGTCCGATGCCGGCGGCAGCAAGACCACGGCGGTACTGGACGGGAACGAATGGGTCATCAACGGTTCCAAGATATTCATCACCAATGCCGCCTGTGACATGACCCTGGGCGTGACGGTCCAGGCGGTGACCGGTACCAGGGACAGCGGCAAGCCTGAATACTCCTGCATCCTGGTGGAGGCCGGCACCCCGGGATTCAAGGCGGTGCCCATGCACAAAAAAATGATGTGGCGGTCATCCAACACGGCCGAGCTCTATTTTGACGATGTCCGGGTGCCAAAGGAAAACATCCTGGGCAAAAAAGGGGACGGGTTCCACCAGATGCTGGCCACCCTGGACGGGGGACGGCTGTCCATCGGCGCCATGGGCCTGGGCGGCGCACAGGGCGCCTATGACCTGGCCCTCAAATATGCAAGGGAACGGGAGCAGTTCGGCCAGCCCATCTCCAAATTCCAGGCCGTGGCGTTCAAACTGGCGGACTGCGCCATGGAGATTGAGTGCGCCAGAAACCTTTTGTACAAGGCCTGCTGGCTCAAGGACAGAAAACGGCCCTTTGAAAAAGAGGCCGCCATGGGCAAGCTTTACTGCTCCGAGGTCATGAACCGGGTGGTGAACCACGCGGTACAGATCCACGGCGGCTACGGTCTGATGAAGGAATACAATGTGGAACGGTTCTACCGGGATCAGAAACTGCTGGAAATCGGAGAAGGCACCTCGGAAGTCCAGCGCATTGTCATTTCCAGATATATCGGGTGTTAACCCCCAAGGGAGAGCGCATCATGACCACCCAGGAACTGCTCATCAAAGAGGAAAAAAACCAGGCCGCTGTTCTCACATTGAACCGGCCCGCCGTCATGAACTGTCTGAACTTTGACCTGCTGTACGCCGTCAGGGATGAAATCGAGGCCCTGCAGTTCGCTGAGGGCATCCGAAGCGTCATCATCACCGGTGCCGGAGAAAAAGCGTTCTGCGCCGGGGCCGACCTCAAGGAGCGCGCCACCTTGACACCGGAACAGGTCAAACAGTTCATCGTGACCATAAGGAACCTGCTCACCGCCATTGGGAACCTGAAAATGCCGGTGATCTCGGCGGTCAACGGCATCGCCCTGGGCGGCGGCACGGAAATCGCCCTGGCATCGGATATCCGCATCGCTGCGGACACCGCCGTCATGGGGCTCACCGAAACCCGGCTGGCCATTATCCCGGGCGGCGGCGGCACCCAGCGGCTGCCCCGGATCATCGGGGTGGCCAAGGCCAAGGAACTGATTTTCACCGGCCGCAGAGTGGATGCCAAAGAAGCGCTTCAGATCGGCCTGGTCAATGCCGTGGCCCCGCCGGAAAAACTTATGGACGCCTGCCTGGAGATGGCCGCCATGATCGCCGAGACCGGCCCCATTGCCGTTGAAATGGCCAAATACGCCATCGACAAGGGCATCGAGACCGACCTGGCAACAGGCCTGGCCATTGAATCCAATGCCTACCGGGTCACCATCCCCACCGAGGACCGCATCGAAGGCCTGACCGCGTTCAGGGAAAAACGAAAACCCGTATACAAAGGGAGATAACCCATGACCGATAACACAACATTCTGGGAAGACCAGGAAAAGCAGCTGGAGACCATGCGGGAAAAAGCGGTGTGGCCCGGCGGACAGAAGGCGGTGGACGCCCTGGCCAAGCGCGGCAAACGCCCGGTACGGGAACTGATCGCCGATCTCATCGATGCCGACACCCCGTTTTTTGAACTGTCCCTGCTGGCCGGCTTCGGCATGGGATATCCCGGGGTGGAGGATGTCCCCTGTGCCGGCATTGTCACCGGCATCGGAAAAATCCATAGCAACTGGACCATGATCATGGCCAACGACTCCCGGGTCAAGGCCGGCACCTATTTTCCCATCACTTTAAAAAAGCACATGCGGGCCCAGGCCATTGCGGAAAAATGCGGGCTCAACTGCGTGTATATCGCCGATTCCGGCGGAGTGTTTTTGCCCATGCAGGCCGAGGTATTTCCCGATGACCAGCACTTTGGATCCATCTTCTACAACATGGCCAGAATGTCCGCCAAAGGGTTGCGCCAGGTGACCCTGAGTACCGGCGGCAATACCGCCGGCGGGGCCTATATCGTGTTCATGGCCTGTGAATCCATCATGATCGACAGACAGTCCTTTTCTTTCTTAGGCGGCCCGCCCCTGGTGAAGATGGCCACCGGCGAAGAGATCTCCGCCGAAGATCTCGGGGGTGCCAAGGTGCACACCCGGATTTCGGGGGGCGCCGATCACCTGTGCACCGACCAGACCCAGGCCATCGCCAAGGTCCGGGAACTGCTGTCGCTGACCCGGCCCCAGACGCTTCACCTGCACCGGTATGAGCCCAAAGAGCCTCAAACGGATCCATCTGCGGTGTACGAAGTGCTGCCAGCCTCCCCCCACCAGGGGATGAAGGGCCATGCATTTCTTCAGGCCATTGCCGATGATTCCGAATTCATCGAGGTGAAAAAAAATTTCGCCCCGGGCCGGGGCACCAACATCCTCACCGGCAAGATCCGCATCAAGGGACTGCCTGTCGGGGTGATCTGCTCCAACGGGGCGGGCATCATCTTTCACGAGGCTGCCAGAAAAGTGGCGGAATGGGTGGTGCGGTGCTCCTATGAAAAGATCCCGCTGCTGTTCATCCAGAGTTCGCCCGGTTATATGGTGGGATCAGAGTCTGAACACGCCGGCATCGGCAAATACGGGGCCGACATGGTGCGGGCGGTTTCCTGCGCCCAGGTGCCCCGGATCCAGCTGGTGATCGGCCCGGACAACGGGGCTGCCAACTACGGCATGTGCGGGCGGGCCTACCGGCCCCATTTTCTGTTTTCCACCATGCGGGCCAGGACATCGGTCATGAGCGGCAAAAGCGCGGGCGGCGTGCTGCTGAGCATAGAGCAGGCCAAACGCAAGGCCACGGGCACGCCCATGACCCCGGAGGAGATCGCCGCGTTTCAGCAGAAGATGATCGACAAATATGACGGGGAGGCCCACCCGTTTTTCTGTGCGGCAAGGCTGCTCAACGACCGGGTGCTCAAGTTCCATGAAATCAGAAACTGGCTGGCGATGGCGTTGGAGGTCAGCCTGATCAAACCCGTTCCTGATCCATCCTTTGGCAATTTCCGGTTCTAAAACCATGACAGACAACCATTTTTACAGATTTAACGGTTGCCTTCCACAGGGCCGCCATAATATAAATTTATATTATCTGGAGACGACCCATGACAACAGAATATGATTACTGGAAAATTTTTCCCAGAATGCCAAGAAAAGTCACTATCGGCGACATCACGGTCAGAGACGGTTTCCAGCACCTGGAAAAATTCATCTCCACCCCGGCCAAGATCACCTACCTGGAGGAACTGATCTTTGCCGGATGCCGCAACATCGAGGTCACCAACCTGGGCAACCCCAAGAACATGCCCCAGTTTTCCGATGCCGAAGAGCTGCTGGCCCACCTGCGGTCCGACAAATTCGTATCCCGGGCCGCCAGAAAAGGCATTGACATGAAGGATGTGACATTGACCGCCATCACCATCCGGGAGGCGGCCGTGGACCGGGCCATCGCGCTCAAGAAAAAGGGGGTGGGACCGGACCGGGTCCTGATGATGGTGTCCACCGAAGAGCAGCACCATTTTGCCAACTCCGGCACCACCCTGCCCGACTACTGGAAGGAAGCGGAACGGTGCATCAAGAAATGCCGGGATGCGGACATCAAGATGTGCGGCACCGTGTCCACCATCTGGGGATCCCCCATCGGCGGCGCCACCCAGCTGGAGGATGCGGTGAAATTCACCCGTTACTGGCTGGATATCGGGGCGTCGGACATCGAGCATGCCGACCATGACGGATCCGCTTCGGCCCCGGAGGTGTACCGGTATTTTTCCATGATCTTAGACGAGATCCCGGACACCTCGCTGCACATCGCCCATTTCCATGAGACCAAACGGGTGGCATCCGCCTCGATTCTGGCAGCGCTCCAGGCCGGCATCTGCCATTTCGAGTGCACCCTGGGCGGCCTGGGGGGACAGCCCGCCAACTTCATGGATGACCGCCCCATCAAAGGCACCGGCGACTATTATTACGATGATCCCCGGTATGTGGGCCTGGTCTGTCTGGAAGATACCCTTGTACAAATCGATGAAATGGGTATAGAACACGGGTATGATGTGGACCGGATCCTGTGGCTGGGCAAACAGCTGGAAAGAACCGTGGGACATAGGCTGCGCAGCGAAGCCATCATCAACGGCCGGACCCTGAAGGAAGGACACATGGAATATGCCCGGCCCGGCCTGGCAAAACTCAAGGAGAAACTGGGAGAAGCCCTGGATCAGAAATTTCCGGAATAACCCATAGACAAAGGAGCTGTAATGGACAAGGAAGATAAAATCCCCCATATCAACGTGGACTATTTTGAAGACCTCACCGGAA
>DATHSR010000423.1:0-3813 GCA_035464035.1 Desulfotignum sp.
CACACCTCTGCGGTGACCGTGGCCGTGCTGCCTGAAGCGGAAGACATCGATATAGAGATCAACCCTGCCGACATCAAGGTGGACGTGTTCCGGTCATCCGGTCCGGGGGGGCAGTCGGTGAATACCACCGATTCCGCTGTCCGGGTTACCCACATCCCCACCGGCGTTGTGGCCACCTGCCAGGATGAAAAATCCCAGCACAAGAACAAGGCCAAAGCACTGAGCGTCCTCAAGTCCCGTATCCTGGACGCCCGGGTGCGGGAAGAGGAGGCAAAAAGGGCTGCCGACCGCAAGGGGCAGGTGGGGACCGGGGACCGGAGCGGCCGCATCCGGACCTATAACTTTCCCCAGGGACGGATGACAGATCACCGTATCGGACTGACCCTTTACAAACTGGACAGCATCATGGAAGGCGATATCCAGGCCATCATCAATGAACTGAAAACCCACCACCAGGCCCAGGCATTACAGGAAAATCACACCTTTGCGTAATGGACTGGACTGTTCTCAAACTCATCACCTGGACTGAAACCTATTTTGCCCGCCACGGGATCGACAGCCCCCGCCTGACCGCTGAAATCCTGCTGGGATTCACCCTGGGTATCCGGCGTCTGGATCTGTATCTCCAGCATGACCGCCCCCTGGAAAAAAGGGAGCTGGACCGTTTCAAGGCAGTGATCCAGCGGCGGAAAAACCGGGAGCCGGTGGCCTATATCACCGGCGAAAAAGGATTTTTCGAGTCCAGCTTTCTGGTGGGACCCGGGGTGCTCATCCCCCGTCCGGACACCGAAACCCTGGTGACGGAAACCCTGGACCTGCTGGCAAAGGAACCCGGACGGCCCAGAACGATTCTGGAGCTGGGGGTGGGATCCGGGGCCATTGTGGTCTCCCTGGCAAAGGTTGGTCCGCAACACCTTTTTTTTGCCGGCGATATTTCATCGGCCGCCCTGGAGGCAGCCCGGAAGAATGCCCGCCGGGCAGGGGTTGAAAACATACATTTCTTCCAGGGTTCCTGGAGTGCCCCATTGCGGGCCGGTCCGTTTTTCGATATCATTGTGTCCAACCCGCCGTACATCCCCCCAGGCCAGATCGCCGATCTGGCGCCGGAAATAAAAAACCACGAACCCGTCATTGCCCTTGACGGTGGAAATGACGGCCTGGCGTGTATCCGGCAGATTCTGGAAAGCGCCTGGAACTGCCTTGTACCCGGCGGAGACCTGCTGCTTGAAATGGGGTTTGACCAGAAGGCGGGTGTCGCAGCGGCAGCCCGTGCGTTCCCCGGGTATGACACCATTTCATTTGTCAAGGATCTGGCCGGCCATGACCGGGTGGCGCATTTTAAAAAAAAAATTGATTAATACGCTTGTTTTTGATATAGAAGATAGGATTTTTTCAGGATGAATAAAACACACATCCATGGACCTGGAATCCGGTGCTTTTTAAAAAGTTGATTTCCGGGAATGAAATGGGTGAAGGACCCCAAAACCATTTAGTAAAGAGTTGGAGACAAAATGGCTTACATTACGATCAGAGAGTTGCTGGAAGCAGGTGTTCATTTCGGACACCAGACAAAACGCTGGAACCCCAAGATGAAGAAATACATTTTCGGGGCCAGGAACGGCATTTACATTATTGACCTTCAGCAGACCGTCAAACTGTTTAAACAGGCCCATGATTTCATCAAGGGGGTTGCGGCGGACGGTAAGGATGTCCTGTTTGTGGGAACAAAAAAGCAGGCATCGGAAGCGATATACGAGGAAGCCAACCGGGCGGAGATGTTTTATGTTGAAAACCGCTGGCTGGGCGGCATGCTGACCAATTTTCAGACCATTAAAAACAATATCAACCGGTTCCATTTTCTCAATTCCATTGAAAATGACGGCACCCTTGAAAACTATCCCAAAAAAGAGCAGGCCAAAATGCTCAAGGAAAAAGAACGGCTGGAGTTTGCCATTGGCGGTATCAGCAGCATGAAACGGTTGCCCTCCGCCATTTTCATCATTGATCCCAAAAATGAATCCATTGCCGTCAAAGAGGGCAAACGCCTGGGCATTCCCATTGTGGCGGTGGTGGACACCAATTGTGACCCGGACGACATTGATTATGTGATCCCCGGCAACGATGACGCCATCCGGTCCATCCGGCTGTTTACCTCCCGCATTGCAGATGCCTGCATTGAAGGCCGTCAGATCTATGAAGAAAAGATGCAGGCCCAGGCCGACGGCGAACGGGCAGACGATACAGACAGGGGTGATCAGAAGGTTGCCATTGAACTGGTGTCCGACGGGTCGGACGGCCCTGTTGTGGAAAAGATCAAGCGGAAGACAGCACCGGCTGAATCCGTGGAAGACACCATCGAAACTGAATAACGAATATTTAAGAGGAGCACAATAAAATGGCTGATATTTCAGCAGCAATGGTAAAGGAACTGCGCGAAGCGACCGGATCCGGCATAATGGACTGCAAACGGGTGCTGGCTGAGGCGGACGGAGACATGGACAAGGCCTTTGACCTGTTGCGCAAAAAAGGGTTGGCCAGGGCGGCCAAGCGGGCCGGGCGGTCAACGTCGGAAGGCATTATCCATTCATATATTCATACCGGCGCCAAACTGGGCGTGCTGGTTGAGATAAACTGTGAATCCGACTTTGTGGCCAAAACCGATGACTTCATCGAATTTGCCAAAAACATTGCCATGCATATTGCAGCATCCAATCCGGCCGGCCTGGTTCCGGCGGATGTGGATCAGCAGGTGGTGGAAAAGGAACGGGAGATCTACCGGGCCCAGATGCTCCAGGAGGGCAAGCCGGAAAACATCATCGACAAGATCGTTGACGGCAAGGTGGAAAAATTCTACAAGGACGTCTGCCTCATGAGCCAGCCGTATGTCAAGGATCCCCAGAAAACCATTGAAGACGTTCTAAAGGAAACCATCGGCAAGATCGGCGAGAACATTCAGATCAAGCGGTTTGTCCGTTTCCAGATAGGAGAATAAACTTTTGAACCATCTGCCTGAATTTAAACGAATTCTCATTAAGTTGAGCGGGGAAGCCCTGATGGGAAATCAGGGCTTTGGCATCACCCCGGAGATGATTCATTATGTGGCAGAGGAGATTGCCAAGGTGGCCCGACTGAATGTTGAGATCAGCATTGTGGTGGGGGGAGGAAATATTTTCAGGGGTGTGGCCGGCAGTTCCGCAGGCATGGACAGAAGTTCCGCAGACAACATGGGAATGCTGGCCACGGTGATCAATTCGCTTGCCTTGTGTGATGCCCTGGAAAAACGGGATGTGCCCACACGGGTTCAGTCCGCCATCCGCATGGACCAGATTGCCGAGCCGTTTATCCGCAGAAAAGCCATCCGGCACCTGGAAAAGGGCCGGGTGGTGATTTTTGCGGCCGGTACGGGGAACCCCTATTTTACCACAGATACGGCAGCAGTGCTCAGAGCCCATGAAATCCGGGCCCAGATACTGTTCAAGGCCACCCAGGTGGACGGGGTATATGACAAGGATCCGGTGGTGCATGAGGATGCGGTCCTGTTTGATGAGCTGTCCTATATGCGGGTGATTGAAAAACAGCTTCATGTCATGGATATGACCGCCATTTCCCTGGCCATGGAGCATGATCTGCCGCTTCAGGTGTTCGACCTTCACAAGGCGGACAACATTCTCAAGGCGGTTTTGGGCCAGGAAATCGGTACCCGGATAAAATAATATGAGGATGGGTTGTGATGATAAATGAAGTGATCGAAGATACCAAAGACCGGATGCGTAAAACCGAGAGCGCCTTTGACAAGGAGATGGCCAGGGTCCG
>DATHSR010000424.1:0-5295 GCA_035464035.1 Desulfotignum sp.
TGGCGAGGACAACGGCAAGGCCATGACGAGGGGGTTTCACAGGGGGCCGCAGGGCTGACTCTCGAAAAAAAGGCATCATGATGTTGTCTCCTTTCGGGGGTTGTGGACGAATTTCCATTCATGATAGTGTGCTTTGTTTTCAAAGGATTTGAGGGCATCGGGGAAACCCCCGATTTTCAGCGGGGAGCCGGCACTTTTGCTGAATACCCCCTTGATATTGCCCCGGCCGTCATACACGATGCCCCAGTGACCATCCCGGGTCATGGGATCTTTGTAAAGTTTTCGCAAATGACGCCGGACACCCGGAACCCGGGGATCTTTGAGCAGGTCCTCAAGCCGCCGGGGGTATTGGCACTCACCTTCGGAACCGGCCCGGCAGTAAGCGTTGATGGCTTCCAGGATCTGGGTGCCCCGAAACAGCAGTTCCATTTCCCGGTCCCGCTTGACACTGGTCTGCCACTGCTGGTGCGCCCCGGTCAGGGCCACCGAGATCACCACGACCAGCATCAGGGCCGCCGGATAGGTAAATCCCCGCTCACCATTCATTATAGGGTGTGCCATACAGGCTGACCTTGTCGCTGCCGCTGCGGATGTCATAGATACCGAAAATCTCCTGACCTTGCGGCGGGATCAGAATCCAGGTGTCCGGGGATCCGGTCATGGGATCCACGGGGATTTCCCGGATATACCGTTTTTCCGCCAAATCCTCCAGGGTCATGGGATATTGACCCTGGTCCGCGTAATACTGATCGATCACATCCCGCATCACAAACAGCGAATTGCGCAGGGAAGCTTCCTTGGCCCGGACAATGGAACGCTGGAAACCAGGCACGGCAATGGAGGCCAGTATACCGATGATGACCATCACCGTGAGCAGCTCGATCAAAGTAAACCCGCGGTTGTTTTTCATAAGCCCTTTGTTCACCAGTCCCTGTAATAGGAGCCGTCAATCGCTTTTCCCGTGCTTCGGGAATAAACATCATACACATCCTGTCCCCCCCAGAGGGTTGAGTCAGGATCGTCGGCATAGGACCGCAAGCCCCATTTGCCATCTTCGACCATAGGATCTTTCGGGACCCTTCGCAAAAACTTTTTCCGCGAACCTGCGGCATCCTTCAGGTTCACCCCTGTCACCAGCACCTCCAGGGTTTCAGGATATCCGGTGCTGTCCGCATCTACAGGAAGAATGCCTTCATCCACCAGTTTTTTGTGTTCATCCAGTGCCGTCCGGATGACCCGCAGGTTTTTGCGCAGTTCCAGTTCACTGGTCCGTTTGATCACCACTTGAGACAACGGCATGATGCCCGCCGCCAGAATGGAAATGATGGCCACCACGGCAATCATCTCGATCAAGGTCACCCCGCTGTCGCCGCTTTTATATGGGCTGAAACCGGATTTCCGTTTGCTATGGTGTCCCATACACATAAGCCCGGTCCACAATGTACATATCTCTGGGAAAAATCTCCTGATTCAGCATCTGCCGCAACGCTTCTTCCGCCTGGCTTTGTCCCCGGTACTGTCCCACGAACACCCGGTACCAGGTCCCCTTACCCTTGATCTGTACCGGCCGTATCCAGGTCCGGTAATTCATTTCCGCCAGCTGGCCCGCTTTCTGCTCTGCCTCGGCCTCATCCGGAAACGAATATGCCTGAATGCTGAAATAGTCGTCACCGGGCAAAAACACGTCATCTGCGGCCTGTTTGATAAAATCTTCATCGGGCATTTTATTGAACATCAGTTCGGCTTTGACGCTTTCTGCAGCCGGCGGTTTCATGGACACCCGGTCAAGGGTGCCGGACCAGAACCCGGAAGCTTCCACCGGCGGAATATCCTGATTGCGTATCACCACCGGGGTGATGGTCAGCAGGATATCGGTTTCCAGCTTTTCAGTGTGTTCAGAAGAAAAAAGACGGCCTATGGCCGGCATCTCTCCCAGAAGCGGAATTCTCTGGGTGGCGATCCGGTCCCGATCCTCGATCAGGCCTCCGATAATCACACTGTCTCCGTCATAGACTGTTAACACGGTCTCCACGTTGCGGGTTTTGATGGCATATTGGGGATCCAATAGTGTACCCAGATTGTTTCCCAGGGCGCTGATTTCGATGTTCAATTTCAGGGTGACCTGGTTATAGGCGTTGATCACCGGCTCGGTGACCAGTTTGACGCCCACATCCTGGTACTGGTAATCATAGGTGGTGCTGCCGTCCGTCTGTACCCGCCGGTTGGTGCGCAGCGGCACCCGCTCGCCGATGAGGATGGACGCTTTTTCCGAACTGTTCACCCGCACCTGCGGTTTGGCCAGAATTCTGGTATCCCCGTCCTTTCGCAGCAGCCGCAACGTGGCCGTAGGAAGGGACAGAAACAGCTCTTTACTGGAAATATTGCTGAGGGCCTCCAGGGATGTCAACGGTTCAAATCTCGTGACCGGTTCCCCTTCCCCGCCTGATGTGTCTCCTTTGCCAAACACGATGGTGTCGGAAATGGAGAGCCCCAGATTTTTTTCCAGGTTCCGGGAGACCTCCATAACCTCCACGTCCAGAATTATCTCGGAAGGCGCCCGGTCATTGGCATGGATCACCCGGCCCGCCATTTCCACCTCCGGCTCACGGCCCCGCAACGTCACCGCGTTGATTTTTTCATTGACAATAATATTTTCGTTTCTGATCAGTCTGGTGAGGATGGCAACGGCTTCCGGGGCGTTGAGATATGACAGGTAAAACGTTTTGACGTACAGTTCGTCATATTCCTTTGCCTTGGCCGGGGCGTCCGGATAAATGATCAGGCTGTTGCGGTCGATCTTTTTGGCTTTCAGGCCGTTGGTCTGCAGCAGCACTTCCAGGAACAGGTCCAGGTTCACATCGGTCATGAACAGGGTCACATTGCTCTCACGGATCTCCTTGTCAAAGATGAAGTTCACACCCGTGAGCTTGGACAACACTTCAAACAAAGTCAAAATAGGGGCTTTTTTAAATTGCAAGGAGATGGGTTTGTCATACCGCTGGTCCAGTCCGTATTCAGGGATCTGGTGGGGCTTTTTTTTGAACCGCTCGATGGCCTGTGCCGCTTCCTGATTTTCAGGGTCCAGGTCCACCGCCTTTTGAAAGGACAACCGGGCACTTTCAAAATCACCGACCCGGGCCCGGGCCAGTCCTTTTTGGGTATAATACTCAGATTCCTTCATTTTTCTGGCTTTGTCAATCAGTTCGATGGCTCGATAGTTGCCGGAATAGAACGCAATACTGACCTGGAGTTCCTCGATGGCTTCCCTGAAATAGCGTCTCTCCATCAGTTCCAGTGCATTTCTCATGTGCTGCAGGGAAGCCTCTTGTTTTACGTCAATGAGCCGGGTCTTGATGGCAATATCGTCAGGGGTCTCCTGAAGGGCACGGGAGTAATGGGCCGCTGCCTCGCCATACTCTCCCTGCGCTTCATATTTCCTCGCCTCTGCTTCCATCTTGTTTGCATCCTTGGGCACACATCCGTAAAGCACGACCGCAGCCAGCATCAAGGCCACCATAAAAGGGCGGGTCAACCAGTACCATCCATGTCTGTCATTGTTCATTGCTGATATCCCTTATATCAAGGTGCGGTCCTTTTTGAAAAATCAAGGACAGATCAAGGGTCAATTGAATACGCGGCCGGTCGTTTTTCTGCCGCTCCAACTGAACTGTGTTGATATACACAAGGCCCGGCAGGTTGCATACATCCGCCAGAAATGCCTTGATGTCCGGGTAAGACCCATCCGCTGCTATCCGGGTATTGAACCGGAGCAGATTCGGCACCTGGGTTTCGTCAGGTATGAAAACCAGACTGTCCCTGATGCGCAGGCGGTTTTTTTCCATCAGTCGCCGGATATCGGTCCCGTAGCCGGTCAGGTGAAAGGCCGACGGAATCACTGCGTATATTTTTTCGAGGTCCGCTGCCAGCAAGGCCCCTGTTTCCTTTGACAGCGTCCGGTTCGATGCAAACGGGTTCCGGATCTGGGACAGGGTTTGCTGGAGCCCGGCCACCTGGCCGATCTGATCCTTCACCAGGAAAAACCGCATCCCCATATTGCCCATTATGATCAACAGGCACACCAGTATCCCCATGTTAACTTTTTTCGTCATTTCCATCCGCCAGCCACCGGGCTGTCAATTCGAACATGATCCGGTTGTCTTCACCCACCTCTTTTCGGGACAATTCAACATCGAACCGGGGGGACCGGGCCATGCTGTCCATAAAGGAAAACACGGCTGCCGCACTGGCGGATTCCGCCTTGATCCGGACAGTGGTCAGGCTGTCAGTGAAATCCAGGTGCATAATATCGACCTGTTCCGGCTTGAGGACTTCCAGTTCCGTGAGCACATCCAGCAGCGGAAAAAGGTCCTGGCGTACCATCTTGTCGAGGGGTTCGAACATCGCCTGAATATCGGCCTGTTTTTTCTGTTGCGTCCGGACACGGTCTGCCGCTTCCGTTTTTTGCTGTTCCATCTGATGCCGTGCCTGCCGGACCCGGTTTTCATATTCGGTGATCACCCGGGCGTTGGCCCGGTAATCCATCACATTGACACCCGTGAAACCGATGGCCACGAAAACAGTCAAAACCAGCAGAGGCAACAGAATTTTCCCCTGGTTCCGTCTTTTTTTAATCAGGTTTATGGATACCGGTTTCATGACCATATTACCGACCCATGTCTCGTTGGGCAGCCCCTAAAGCCGCCGTGTAAAAGGGAAGGGGATTGTCATCCAAAGGCGTGCCGTCCGCCGAAGGATAATCCCACTGGATCAAAGAGGTTTCATCCACAAAGGTGAAATCCGGAGAAGCCTGGATTTTCCTTTGCCGGCCCTGGAGAGAATGGATCAGCTGGGTTTCATCCAAAATCACGAAATCGATATTCCTCAGGTTTTCAAATATCTGCTCCATCAGATTTTCAGACTTGATATAAGAGGCGATGAAGAATTTTTCAATCTCGTTTTCAGGAAATTCACTGTTAAAGTACTGGATCAGCAGGTCCACCTCATTAATCGCGCTGTCACCGTCTTTTCTGAACGTTCCTTTTCGGGCGACCCAGTAGAACAACGGCAGGCCGCCGGCGACCACAAACAGAGAAATAATTTCGTCAAACAGTCCCAGGTACGCCATGATCCCTTTTTCCGGCAGGGTCGGTGCATAGAAATTGAGCCGGGCCAATCCGGCAGGGGTCAGCAGTACCGGCCGGATCCCGGCCGCCTTGAACACCGTCTCATACTGGGCCATGACCGGTTCCATGCTCAGGGCCACCAGAAACACATGCCGGTCCTCGGAATCCTTTC
>DATHSR010000425.1:0-3844 GCA_035464035.1 Desulfotignum sp.
GGATCGACCCACATCCGGAAACTGTGATCAGGGATTGTTTCTTTGATTTGAGATTTAACCTGTGCCCAGAGTTTGTCCATGGTTTTCAACAAGCAGACCTTTCTTCTAAATGAAAATTGAAGTTACCCAGTTGTGCCGAAATTTACTGCTTATCACCGAATCGTTGCAGAACTAAAAAAACATGTGAGTTTTCTATTCGAATATCCATTCCCGGTCAAACCGGATCATCCGGGAAGAAAAAAATTGGACTCCCGGCCTGGCATATTTATTCAACTGCTTGAAATATCATGTTTTTTATTGTGGAACAGATGATATCCCCTTACATTACAGTCAGTTTTCCAACCCTTTATTTTTTTAGGTATTTTTACGGATTCAGAGATTTTTTGAACCGGACAAAAATATTTTTTCTCTGATTTTCTCACGTTTTCTTTGTTTTTTGTCAATTTGAATAAATTTTAATTTTTTCATCAAATGCTAATGTACCAATGGTTTCACAACCTTTGTTGTGAAATACACAAAATTCACTTGATATTTACAATCTATCCTGCCGATAGTATAATACCATTTTTAATCCCTTAAACGCATTCCACTGAACCATGAGCTTTGCTTCAATACAAGACCCTGATCTTTCCAGCCGGCCGGTGATCGGTATCACCTTAGGGGATCCTCTGGGTATCGGTCCGGAAATCCTGATAAAGGCATTGCAGGCGCACGGCCTTTACCGCGTTTGCCGGCCCCTGGTACTGGGGGACCCGTCGGTTTTGAAGCTGGCGCTTACCCGGTTTGAAGGTTCCATGCAACTGAACCCGGTCACCGGCCCGGAGCAAGGCATTTACAAACCCGGATGCCTGGATCTGATTGCGGTTTCAGACATGGCTGCCACAATGTCTGATCTGGCGGTCATGACCCCCCGGATCGGCCAGGCCATGGCCGATTATATCCATACAGGGGTGGACCTGGCCCTGGAACACAGGATTGCCGCCCTGGTGACCTGTCCCATTACCAAAACCGGGATGAAACTGGCTGGCTCCCCATTCCACGGCCACACTGAATTGATCGCCCACCTTACCGGCGCCCGGAAATTTGCCATGATGCTGGCCGGCGACACCCTTAAGGTGGTGCTGGTGACCATCCATATCCCCCTGTCCCGGGTCCCAAAAGCCCTGACCATCGACAAGATTGTGGATACCATTTTTCTGACCCGCTCCGCGCTCAAGCAACGGTTCAACATCCCCAACCCCAGGCTGGCGGTGGCGGGACTCAATCCCCATGCCGGCGAAGACGGGCTTTTTGGCACGGAAGAACTTCAGATCATCGCCCCGGCCGTCCACGCGGCCCGGCGCAGCGGAATGGACATTCAGGGTCCGCTGCCGCCGGATACGGTATTCAATTTTGCCATGAACACCGGGTGTGATGCCGTAATCTGCATGTATCACGACCAGGGTTTGATTCCCTTCAAACTGATCCATTTCAAGGACGGGGTGAACATTACCCTGGGACTGCCCATCATCCGGACCTCGGTGGACCACGGCACCGCCTATGACATTGCCTGGCAGGGAAAAGCCGATCCCACCAGCCTGGTTCAGGCCGTCAGGATGGCGGTTTTCCAGGCCCAAAACCGGACCGACAGGGATTTGCTGCATGGATAGAATCGTTATCCAGGGCGCCCGGGAACACAACCTGAAAAACATCGATGTCCAGATTCCCAAAAACAGCCTCACCGTGATCACCGGTCTTTCCGGCTCAGGCAAATCCACCCTGGCCTTTGACACCCTGTACGCCGAAGGACAGCGGCGGTATGTGGAATCGCTGTCCACATACGCCAGGCAGTTTTTGGGCCAGCTGGACAAACCGGATGTGGATCTCATCGACGGCCTGTCCCCGGCCATCGCCATCGAACAGAAAACCGCCGGACACAATCCCCGGTCCACGGTGGGTACGGTCACTGAAATCTACGATTACCTGCGACTGCTGTTCGCCCGGGTGGGAACCCCCCACTGTCATCAGTGCAAGGCCCCCATCATGTCCCTGTCCGTGGACCAGATCCGGGAACGGGTCATGGCCCTGCCGGTCAACACCCGGATTATCCTGCTGGCCCCCCTGATCCGTGATCAGAAAGGCCGGCATGAAGCCGTGTTCACCAAAATGAAAAAACAGGGGTTTGCCAGGATCCGGGTGGATGGACAGATCTTTTTAACCCAGGATCCCCCGGACCTGGCCCGGCATCAGAAACACACCCTTGAGGCGGTGGTGGACCGGCTGGTGGTCAAGCCGGGCATTGAAAAACGCCTGAGTGATTCACTGGAACTGGCCCTGGGCCTGTCCCAGGGGACGGTCATCGTCATGGATCTGGCCCGAAATCAGGACCTTTTGTTCAGTGAAACCGCATCCTGCCTCATGTGCCGGATCAGTTATCCGCCGTTTTCCCCGGCCAGTTTTTCCTTCAACTCCCCCCAGGGGGCCTGCCCCCATTGTGACGGCCTGGGAACGGTCACCGAATTTGACCTGGATCTCATCGTGCCGGACCCCGGTCTCTCCCTTCGCCAGGGTGCGGTACTCCCCTGGCAGAACCGGGACTCGGTCCAGTTCATGGAATTTCTGGATGCCCTGACCACCCACTTCAACCAGGATATCTACACCCCTTTCCGTCAGTTGTCTGAAAAATTCCAACACACGCTGCTGTACGGATCCAAAGAGGAAATTATCCCTTTTTACATGGAACAGGCCGGCAAAAAAATTCTGTACAAAAAAAAATTCGAGGGCATTATCCCCTGGTTGAACCGGCGCTACAAGGAGAGTGACTCCCGGCCGGTGCGGCAGGACCTGGCCCGGTACATGAACTTTACGGACTGCCCCCGGTGCAGCGGCACCCGGCTGAACAATGCCGCAGCCAATGTCCGGGTGGACGACCACACCATCTGGGAGATCACCGGACTTTCCATTCAGAACGCCCTGACCCTGATGGCCGGTCTGACACTGACCGGAAAAAATCAGGTCATCAGTGCGGGTATTCTCAAGGAACTGCGCCAGCGGCTGGGATTTCTGGCGGCGGTGGGCCTGGAATACCTCACGCTTTCCCGGTCCGCCGACACCCTGTCCGGTGGTGAAAGCCAGAGAATCCGTCTGGCCACCCAGATCGGCTCCCGCCTCACCGGGGTTCTCTATGTGCTGGATGAGCCCAGTATCGGCCTGCACCAGCGGGACAATGCCAGGCTCATCAAAACCCTCATGGATCTGAGAAACCTGGGCAATACCGTGGTGGTGGTGGAACATGACATGGAAACCATTCTGTCGTCGGATCATGTCATCGACATGGGTCCGGCTGCCGGGGTCAACGGGGGGGAAATCATGTTTTCCGGCCCGCCTGAAAACCTGGCTGCCTGTCAGGAATCCCTGACCGGCCAGTACCTTTGCGGCACCAGAAAAATTCCCATCCCCGCTGTCCGGAGAAACGGCTCCGGCAGCCAGGTGACCATTGTCAAGGCCTGCGCCAACAACCTCAAGCAGATCACAGTCTCTTTTCCTTTGGGCTGCCTGATCTGCGTCACCGGGGTGTCCGGATCCGGAAAATCCACCCTGGTGCTGTCCACCCTTTACCAGGCCCTGTCCAACCGGATCAACCATACCCGCAACCCTGTGGGCGCCCATGACCATATCGCCGGGATCGAACACCTGGACAAGGTGATTCATATCGATCAATCGGCCATCGGCAGAACCCCACGGTCCAATCCCGGTACCTACACCGGGGTGCTGACCCCCATCCGGGAACTGTTTGCCCAGACACCTGACGCCAGGGCCAGGGGATACAAACCCGGCCGCTTCAGCTTCAACATCCGGGGGGGAC
>DATHSR010000426.1:0-16681 GCA_035464035.1 Desulfotignum sp.
GGGGTCAGTCGCTGGATGGCGCCGTCTCTGGCATGCCAGGCAAACAGACTTTCCACCGGTGAGCTGATCTGTGTTTTTCGGATAAATACCCGCATATACCAGGACTTTCCCAAATGATTCATTGATTTTACCCAGGGTATATTATAATAATAGCTGACAAAGTGAAAACCTTTTTTATCATTTGACGTGCCGGTTTTCAGGCACGCTCTTTGCATTCAATTATCCTGAATGTGATAACACAACCGACCGGGGGGCAAAGCCCCCCTGCAACTGACACAATTTAATGCAATGGAGGACAAGAAATGGACAAATGGGAATGCCCGTGCGGATATGTGTATGACCCGGCTGAAGGAGATATTGACAACGGCATAGACCCGGGTACCGCCTGGGAAGATCTGCCCGAATCCTGGGTATGCCCCCTTTGCGGTGCGGAACAGGAATATTTTGAAAAAGTGGACTAACCGGAGGCCCCATGTTCACACCCATTCAGATTGCAGACGACATCTATTCGGTGGGGTGCCGGGACTGGGATATCCGTGATTTCCATGGATATTACATCCATGAAGGCACCACCTACAACGCCTTTCTGGTCACAGGAGAAAAAAACATTCTCATCGACACGGTGAAAGCCAACTTTGCCGATGAGCTGTTAACCAACATCAGCCGGATCATGGATCCTTCGAAAATCGATGCCGTGATCAGCAATCACACCGAGATGGACCATTCCGGCGCCATTCCCCGGATCATGCACAGAATCGGGGAAAAAAAGCCCCTGTACTGCTCCAAAATGGGGGCCCAGAACCTGAAGCGCCATTTCCACCGGGACTACAACTTCCAGGTGATGGGATCAGGCGATGCGGTCACCATCGGGAACCGGACCTTTTCCTTTCTGGAAACCCGGATGCTCCACTGGCCCGACTCCATGTTTACCTGGCTGCCGGATGAAAAAATTCTGTTTTCCAGCGACGCTTTCGGCCAGCACTATGCCGGGGACAAGTGCTTCGATGATGAAATCGGTGAACAGATCATGCCCCATGCCAAAAAATATTTTGCCAACATCCTGCTGCATTTCTCCCCCCGGGTCCAGGCCCTGCTGGCGGATGTGGCCAAGCTGAACCTGGATATCCGCATGATCTGTCCGGATCACGGCATTATCTGGCGAAAGGACCCGTCAAAAATCATCACCGCCTATGACCGGTGGTCCAGACAGGTGCCGGCAAAAAAAGTGCTGGTGATTTTTGACTCCATGTGGGAAAGCACCACCAAAATGGCCCGGGCAGTCACCTCCGGCATCGAGTCTGAAAAAGTGGGGGTACGGCTCATGAACACCCGCAAATGGCACCGGTCCGACATCATGACCGAGGTGCTGGATGCCGGGGCGGTGGCCGTGGGGTCCCCGACCCTCAACAACGGCATCTTTCCGGTGATCGCGGACGTTTTGACCTATATCAAGGGGTTGCGTCCCCAGAACAAGATCGCCGCGGCATTCGGCTCCTACGGCTGGAGCGGCGAGGCGGTCAAGATTCTGACCCGGGAGTTCGAGGAAATGAAGTGGGAGGTGGTGAATCCCGGGGTCAAGGTGGTGTATGTACCGGATGAAAAAGATCTGGTTCGCTGCTTTGATTTGGGGGCGACCCTGGCAAAAACCCTGAAACAAAAACTGTCCTGATAATCCAGATCTTTTTGAGGAGACACCCATGACCCATGAATTTACGGCAACCGATATCTTTGATATCGCCATTCAGATCGAGCAGAACGGGGCCAGGTTCTACCGCCGGGCCGCCAACCTGGTGGACCAGGAAAACCACAAACAGTTTTTAACCGCCCTGGCAGACATGGAGGATGACCATGAAAAAACCTTTGCCGCCATGAAAGACCAGCTGACAGATGCGGCATCCGCAGCCCCCGTGTTTGATCCGGAAGATGAAAACACCCGGTATCTCAAAGCCCTGGCCGACACCCGGGTCTTTTTTGAAAAAGACCAGCCAGACCCCAGCATGAAGGGGATCCTGACTGCCGCCATTGCCGCTGAAAAAGACTCCATCGCCTTTTATCTGGGCATGAAGGAGCTGGTGCCTGAAAAACTGGGAAAAACAAAGGTGGGAGAGATCATCAAGGAAGAGATGCGCCATATCCAGATTCTGGCGGGTCAGCTGACCCGGCTTGCCTGAAGGGACGTCTGAAACCCGGATGTGACCACCTGCATAAAAACCCCCCGGAAACCGCAACCCGGTTTCCGGGGGTTTTTTTTACCGTCCGCCGTTTCCGGATGGGTATCAGGCCTTCCACAGCCCGTGCAGGTTGCAGTACTCCCTGGCCACCACCTTGGCGGCATCGGTTTTGAAAATCGCTTCCGGCGCACTGTCCGGGGTCAGCATCTGGCTCTGGACAAAGCGGTCATCATCCCAGGTCAGTTCGATCCACTGGATGTAATGTTCACTGGTCATGGGATGGGGAACGCTGCCGATCTTGACCTTGTAGCCGCCCTCGATTTTTTCCACCACAGGCACATGTTTTTCCACTGCCGCATCCACGGTGTTTTCCACCAGCCGTTCCATGGGTTTGCCGCAGCAGGTGACCGGGGGCTGTTCGCCGTGGAGGACCTGCACGATATTGCCGCATTTTTCGCACTTGTAAATACCCATTTTTTCTGCCATTTGAGTCTCCTTCATAGGGTTTGGGGTTGACGGTGTCTGTTAACCCGGCCCGCAAGGGGAACAGGGACCGGTCTGATTTGTTGCTGTCTCTGATTTATAAGCCATTTAAAAACATTTTTCCAGTATTTTCTGGCAGGCTGGACATCAGGATCCGGTGCATCCATGCGTTGGCCAGCCGGGTTTCATCCCGGCTGGCCGCGGTAAACACCGAAGCGATCTGAAAATAGATTTCGTTTTTCGATTTCAGGGCCCCGTAAAACGGAGCGGGTGAAGATGTCTGTCCCGGTCTTTGACACCTTTTGTCCAACTGTGTGTCATGCATGGCCCTTCCCTCCTGAACTGGTTTGCCGTAGGGACGCTTTCCCTGGTTCTGGTGATCGTTCTGTCAGAGAGCAAAGCAATTCCCATGCCAGCATATGCCCGTCAGGTGTTTTTCCAGGGATGTCAGGGCTCAAAGGATCCGCTGGATGGCCGCCTCCATCTGTTCTTTTGGCAACGCACCCACCAACGTGTCCACAATCTTTCCACGTTTCACCAGCAGCAGGGTGGGAACCGAGGAGATGGCAAACCGGGACCCGGTGGCCGGGTTCTCATCCAGGTTCAGCTTGGCCACCTTCAGCCGGCCCTGGTATTTCCGGGCCAGGCTGTCCATGATGGGTCCCACGGCCCGGCAGGGACCGCACCAGGGTGCCCAGCAGTCCACCAGGACCGGAAGGGCCGAGGCCATCACCTCCTGCTGGAAGGTGGCATCCGATACGTTCACGGGTCTGCCGGGAAAATCCATTGCCAGGGCCGCACCGCATCTGCCGCATTTCGGCCCGTCCTTGATGCGTGCCAGGGGGACCCGGTTTTTGGCCCGACACCCGGTACAGGCAACAATCATCGTCTGGGTATTCATGGCCCCTCCTTTTTCACGCCGGGGCCGGTATCATGGCGGCAATGTTTTTTCCGTACTCCTGGGCCGCCTTGATGCCGCCCCCGACCCATGCGGCCTTGAGCATCAGCGGCCCATCCTTGACCATGTTCATTTTGAAGATATGGGCCATGGTGTCAAATATCCGGCCGGCCGCCTCACCGCTCCACCCGTAGGAGCCGAAGGCACCGCCGGGTTTGCCGGCCAGTTCGGCCCGTTCAGCCAGAAACAGCATCTGTTTCATGGAGGTGATCATCTCGCCGTGATAGGTCGAAGACCCGAAAACATAAGCATCATACCCTTTCAGATCCGATTCATTTTTGATCTCATTGACCCGTTTGACATCTGCCGTGTGTCCGGATATCCGGATCCCTTCACCGATGATGTCGGCAATGGCCCTGGTCTCTTCAGACCGGGTCGCATACACTATCAATACCGTTCCCATGTATCCTCCTTACAGTTGTTAAATGATCCGGCCCATGCCCTGATCTGCCCTGTTTCCAGAAAACCTGTATCGCTGATACGTGTCATTCTGATACAGTTGTGCTTCTTTTCAGGTTTCATTGGATGCCTGATTCCTGAAGCTCTTTGCCCTGAATCTGATTTCCGGTTTGACACGCCATCATTTATGCCAGAATTGTACCATTCCCCGCCGGCGTTTGGAAGCAAAAACCTGACCCCCTAAATCCAGACGGGGCAGATCTCACAGTGCTCCTGGAAACGGTTCCGCCCGGGGCCCGGCGGCAGCGCCAAAAAAATTGCCGCTTGCCAAACCGATACAAAAAATGCAAAAATAATGCAGGAATACACCAGAACCCATGAACCGGTTCCGGCCCGGGCGCACGTGCACGACCAGACACAAACACTTTTTTGACAGGATAAAAGGAGCTGGCAATGACCACGGAAAAACCGATACTGTATGCCTTAAGCACTTGCAGCCATTGCAAATCCACCAAGAAACTGCTCAATGACTGCAATGTGGAATACCACTACGTGGAGGTGGACGACCTGGAGGGCGAGGAACGAAAAGCCATCATCGCCGACATCAAGGCACTCAACCCCAGGTGTTCCTTTCCAACCATCAAGATCAATGATGTTGTCATCGTCGGATACAAGGAAAAAGAAATCAAAGCGGCATTGGGGATAGAACAATGAACGTGGAACAGCTTTACCAGGCATTGAAAAAATCTCAGGAAGCCAAGGGCATCTATTTCAACAAGGACAGGGACCTGGTGTTTGAACTGCTGGAATCCCTGCTTTTGAACAAGGACCGGTACGGGTATATGGCCTGCCCCTGCCGCCTGGCCTGCTCAGACAGGGAAAAAGACAAAGATATCATCTGTCCCTGTGTGTACCGGGAGCCGTACCTGGAAGAGTTCGGGGCCTGCTATTGCGGGCTGTATGTATCCAAGGCAGTTCACACCCATGCGGCCCAGGTGGAATATGTCCCTGAAAGACGGCCCCCTGAAAAAATCTGTTAATTTCCGTTTTACAAGGAGATACCCATGAACGACGAATGCATCCCGGTTCTGAACACCGGTCTTCGCGGCGTGGATGTGGCCAGTTCGAAAATCTGTGATGTCCGTGGTAAAGAGGGTAAACTGATCTACCGCGGGTATCTCATCGAGGACCTTGCCCAAAACGCCACCTTTGAAGAGGTCTGCTTTCTGCTGCTGTACGAGCGGCTGCCCAAGAAACAGGAGCTGGCGGATTTTGACCAGGGCCTGCGAAAGCGGCGTCAGGTTCCTGACAATGTGTTCACTTTTCTCAAGAGCCTGCCCACGGCCATGAATCCCATGGATGTGATCCAGATGGCCGCCCCGCTGCTGATCCAGACCGATGCGGCTGCAGGCAGTGAACAGATGGCAGACACCCTGTACAGCGCGGAAAACCTGATCGCCGGCATGGCCACCATCATTGCGGCCTGGGACAGAATCCGGAACGGCAGGGCGCCGGTGATGCCGGATCCCGGCCTGGACCATGCGGCCAATTTTCTGTACATGCTCTTTGGCAAGCCCCCTGAGGCGGAGGTGGCTCAATTCTTTGACGCCAGCCTGGTGCTGCATGCCGAACACTCTTTCAATGCATCTACTTTTACCGCCCGGCAGGTGGCCTCCACCAAGGCCCATATTTACGCTGCGGTGTCAGCGGCCATCGGCAGCCTGTCCGGCTCCCTGCACGGCGGCGCCAATGTCCGGGTCATGGAAATGCTCATGGAGATCAAATCCAAAGACAAGATCGAACCGTATATCAACTCTATCCTGGATTCCGGGGGCCTGATCATGGGACTGGGCCATGCCGTTTACCAGACCGATGATCCCAGGGCCCTGATCCTGGCGCCCATGAGCCGGCGCATGGGTGAAATCGCCGGTGATACAACATGGTACGACCTGTCCCGGGAGCTGGAAATTCAGGGCAAGGCAGCCTTTAAAAAACGCAAGAACCGGGAGATCTTCTGCAATGTGGATTTTTATTCCGCCTCCCTGTTTTATGCCATGGGCATTGCCATGGACCTGTTCTCCCCCATCTTTGCCCTGTCCCGGGTATCCGGGTGGTGCGCCCACATTATCGAGGAACAGTTTGCCATGGCCGCACCCAAACCCTCCCTGTACCGGCCGGGAGCCGCCTATGTGGGAGACTACTGCGGCCCGGATGAATGCCGGTTTGTGGACATCGCGCAGCGGTAGGCGGGTGACGGGAATGATGGCCGGCACAGAAAAAAATCCGGCAACATGAGAGAATAACCTGAAAACAGGAGCTGTGATGAAAGCCTGGAAATGTACCATCTGCAATTATGTTCATGAAGGGGAATCCCCGCCGGAAAAATGTCCCATATGCGGGGCCGGCAAAGACAAATTCGTGGAAATCGAGATACCGGATTCTGAAAACAGACCTTCGCCCGGCAAATCCGGGACAGCGGCGGCAGCCCCTGACACAAAACCGCCGGCCCGGGCGGCCGCAGCATCCGCCGGCAGCAGTCCGGGGCCGGTTCCGGAACCTGAAAAACCGTCACCGCCGGTCCCCCGTACCCCCTACCAGCGCATTACCGATCTCATGGTGCGGCACCATGCCCATCCGATCCTGGTGCATACCCCCAACGGAATCCTGCCGGCAGCCGCAGTCCTGTTCATCCTGGCCTGGCTGTTCAACGCTTCCCTGCCGGCAAAGGCTGCCGCCATCAACCTGGTTTTCGTGATACTGGCCCTGCCCCTGGTGGTGTTCACCGGGGTCCTGGAATGGCAAAAAAAATACAACCAGGCAGACACGCTGATGTTCCGGATCAAGATTTTGTCCGCCAGCCTGACCTGCGCCGCCTGCGTGATCTCCCTGGTCTGGTACCTGCTGGACCCCGGGGTGCTGTCCTCTTCCCTGTCCTGGGTGTTCATCTTCGTGAACCTGGTGATGCTGGGATCTGCCGGCGTGGCCGGATACATCGGCGGCAAGCTGGTTTTCAAGGACTGACCGCTGTTTTCACGGTCATCAACTGCAAAGGAACTGTGCCATGGCAGACCCTATCACCCTGAATCCGGACGGCACCCTGAAGGTGCCGGACCACCCGGTCATCGGGTGCATTCCCGGAGACGGCACCGGCCCGGATATCTGGCATGCCGCCCGCCCTGTTTTTGAAACCGCTGTGGCCGCAGCCTATGCCGGCAGGCGGAAAATCACGTTCACGGAGCTGCCGGCCGGAGAAGCTGCGTTCAGACAGACCGGTGACTGGCTGCCCCAATCCACCCTGGACCAGATCAGGGCCCTGAAAGTGGCCATCAAGGGGCCGTTGACCACCCCGGTGGGCAAGGGAATGCGGTCTCTCAACGTGGCCATCCGCCAGGAACTGGACCTGTTCGCCTGTATCCGCCCGGCCCGATATATCCCGAAAGTTCCCTCCCCCTGCCGCAATCCTGAGGCCATTGACATGGTGATTTTCCGGGAAAACACCGAAGATCTTTATGCAGGCATCGAATGGCAGGCCGGCAGTGACGATGCCAGGCAGATCATCGACCTGATCGGAAAAAAAACCGGCAAACGCCTGGACCCGGATGCCACCGGCATCGGTATCAAGCCCATCAGTGAAACCAATACCCGCCGCCTGGTGAAAAAAGCGATCCAGTATGCTGTTGACACCCGCCGCAGCAGCGTCACCCTCATGCACAAGGGCAATATCATGAAATTCACCGAGGGCGCATTTCTCAACTGGGGGCTGGCGGTGGGAAAAGAGGATTTCGCCGATGTGGTGATCTCAGAAGACCGGCTGTGGAAAGAGTTTGGCGGCCGCCTGCCCCAAGGAAAAATCCTGCTCAAGGACCGGATCGCCGACAACATGTTCCAGCAGGTGCTGCTGCGGCCCGAAGACTATGACGTCATTGCCGCCCCCAACCTGAACGGGGACTATATCTCGGACCTTTTAGCCGCCATGGTGGGGGGCCTGGGCCTGGCGCCCGGGGCCAACATCGGCGCAGACTGTGCCGTATTTGAGGCCACCCACGGCACAGCCCCCAAATACGCGGGCAAAGACAAGGTCAACCCGGGGTCTGTGATTCTGTCCGGCGCCATGATGCTGGATCACATGGGGTGGCACGAAGCCGGAACCCTGATCCACACCGCCCTGGAACAGGCCATTGCCGCTAAAAACGTCACCTATGACCTGGCCCGACAGATCCCGGGAGCCACCGAAGTGTCCTGCTCTGAGTTCGGCCGGCAGATCCGCCGGTTCATGACCTGATGATTCACCAGCATTGACCCCGCCCCTGCCGGGGGGTTTTTGCGTATCGGTCTGGAGGAGCGGACTCGGGTTTATATCGTGATGACCAGTCCCACCGGGCAGTGGTCAGACCCGAAAATGTCATTGTCGATGAATGCATCCCTGATCACCCCCTTGTCCAGCAGATCCTGCGTGACAAAGAAATAATCGATGCGCCAGCCGGCATTGTTTTTCCGGGCATTGAACCGGTAGGACCACCAGGAGTATTTCACGGTGTCCGGGTAAAAATGGCGGAAGGTGTCCACATATCCGTCGGCTGTCATGCGGTCCAGCACATCCCGCTCGATGCGCAGAAACCCGGACCGGTCACAATTGGGGCCGGGATTCTTCAGATCGATCTCGTTGTGGGCGGTGTTGAAATCTCCGGTGACGATCAGGCTTTTGCCGGCACGCCGCAGCTGCCGGGCATATGCCAGAAACCAGTCGTAGAAATCCAGCTTGTACTGCAGCCGCTCGTCACTCATCTGGCCGTTGGGAAAATACACGTTGAACAGGGTGAACCCATCGAAATCCATCCGGATCACCCGGCCTTCGGTGTCAAACTCGGGCCGGTCGAAGGCCGTGACAACCTGGCCGGGAACCTTTCTGGCATAGGCGGCCACCCCGCTGTACCCCTTTTTCTGTGCATAGGACCAGTACGCGCGATACGGCGGAAAATCGATCATTTCCGGGGTGCGCTGGTCTGCCTGAAGCTTGGTTTCCTGGAGCAGCAGGATGTCCGGATCCAGCCGGCGCACCGATCCGAAAAAATCCTTTTTCAGCACGGCCCGGAATCCGTTGACATTCCAGGAGACAAGCCGCAGTTCCCGGGACCCGGTCATGACAGGCGTTCTCTGTCCGGCAGCAGGAGGATGCGGGCATCTGCCGCAACGCACCGGTCCGGACTGCAGATCACCGGGTTCAGGTCGATGGACTCAAAAAACGGCTCCAGGTCCATGACCAGATGGGAAAAGCCGGTGAGCATCCGGGTGAGGGCTGCCATGTTTACGCCCGGCCGGCCCCGGAACCCTTCGAATATGGGTCCGGCCCCCAGGGAACTGACCATGGAGGCCACATCCAACGCAACCACGGGCGCCAGTCGGATGGCGGTGTCGTTAAAGATCTCCACGCTGGTGCCCCCCAGCCCCAGCACCACCACCGGCCCGAACTGGGGGTCGTTTTTCGCCCCCACCAGCACCTCGATGCCCGACACCATCTCCTCCACCAGGACCTGACCGCACCCGTCAAGAGACAGAAGCCGTGTCATCTGGGAGGCCAGGATATCCGGATCCACAATACCGGTGACCACGGCCTGGTGTTCGGTTTTGTGCAGAATATGGGCAGAGACCGCCTTGATCACCACCGGACCGCCGACAGAGACCAGAAACTGTCTGGCCGTGTCCAGAGAGCCGGTCACCACGCCTCTGGGAATGGTCAGACCGCGTCCTGCCAGCAGCTGTTTGGCCGCCGGTTCCAGAACCCATCCCACGGGCCCGGCATCCTCTATGATCTGCTTTTCCTGAAATGTCAGCATGGCCGGCACCTTTTCAACGCCTTGGCCATGAGCACCGCCCCCTCCACGGAAGAGGCCACCGGAATCTGGTTCAGCTCAAATCCCTCGATGATGATCTTGTACTTGTCCTCTTTGGGCACGTAGGCAATCAACGGCTTGCCCTCGTTTCTGGCCACCTGGCTGAGCCGGGCCCCGATGTCGGCGGAAATCCCCGGGGAATAGGGCAGCAGCAGGGCCAGGATACAATCCACATTCCGGTCTCTGGACAGGTGACGGACCGCTGCGAGCATGTCCGCGTCCACACAGGACCCGGTCAGGTCCAGTGGGTTTTCCAAAGTGGCGATGGCCTGGATTTCCGGGGACAGCCGGGACCGCACCGCTTCGATGGTGGCGGGATCGATCCGGGGGATGGTCAGGCCGTGAAGGCTGCAGGCATCGGCCGCCACCACCCCGTGCCCGCCGGACAGGGACACAATGCCCACATTGCCGGCAATCCCCTTGGGATAACAGCTCAATGCCTCGCAAAAAGCGGACAGTTCATATTCAGTATCTGCCTCGGCCACGCAGTGCTGCTTCATGATCTCTGAAAACACCCGGTAATCGCCTGCCACGGATGCGGTGTGACTGGCGGCGGCGGACATGCCCCGGGCGGACTTGCCGGCCTTGAGCACCACAATAGGCTTGGTGCAGGACTGGGCCCGCCGGATAAAGGCCCGGCCTTCCCGGCAGTCAAACCCTTCAATGTAAAACGCGATCACCCGGGTGCCCATATCCTGTTCAAACCAGTCCATCAGGTGGGTTTCCCGGATACAGGCCTTGTTGCCGATGCTCACGGCGGCGGACACGCCGATGCCCTGGCCGGCGAACTTGACCATCTGGTCCACCAGCACCCCGCCGCTCTGGGACACAAACCCAACATTGCCTTTTTTGGGGTGAATGATGCGCTCGCCGGGCAGAAAAAAGGTATCCACCGCCTCAGGCGCATAGATTCCCAGGCAGTTGGGGCCCACAAAGGGGAAATCCGCTGCTGCCGCCATGGCCGCCACCTGGTTCTGCAGATCCTGATTGCCGGATTCGGCAAACCCTCCGGAAATGATCACCGCGCCCCGGACCCCTTTTTCAATGCACTGGGCCACCACATCGGGCACAAAGTTGGCCCGCACCGCGATCACCGCCAGATCCACCGGGGCGTCAATCTCCAGGACGCTTTTGTAAAGCGGCTCCCGGTTGAGCTGTCCCCCTTTGGGATTCACGGCATAGGTCTGCACCGGATAGCGCAGCAGGTTTTTGTTGTAGATCACGTTGGCAGGATGGTTGTCCTGGGAGGTGGACACCCCGATCACCGCCATGGAAGCCGGCCTGAAAAGGCATGTCAGATCCATGAAACCGGGTTTCGCCTAGTTGTCCTGGTCGGCCAGGTAGTCGTCGTACATGGATTCCAGGCCCAGCTTGTGTTTGGATTCTTCCTGAACCAGCATCAGAAACACTTTTCTGGCCTCTGCATTGTCGGTCTGGTCCGCCAGGGTCTGGTAAAGCTTGACCGCTTTTTCCTCTCTTTTCATGGCCACCTTCAGAATTTCGGGCATGGGCATGCCTTCCTTATAGTCGGTCTCCACCATGTAATCACTGATTTTCAGGTCCGGAATCTTCTTGAACTCATAGGATGCGATTTTTTCCTTGTTTCCGGAAATATCAGACAACAGGGCGGCATGTTTTTTCTCTTCTCTGGCAAAATTTTCAAAAATCTCCTTGAGGGAGGCCCGGGATGCCTGGGCAGCCTGGTTGCTGTAAAATTCAACCGCTTCGTTTTCCTTGCCGATGGCAAACGTCAGTATCTCATCGATGGATCCAAAGTTCATGGGTGTTTTCCTCCTGATTGTGTTGATCAAAATGGTTGCATGCCTTGTTTTCAGTGCAATCCTGTTCTTATACCAGATTTGAAGACCAAGGCAAACATCTTTTAAAACCAGACCCTGATTTTCACCGGGCAGACGGTTCTCCCAGGATGTCTGCCAGGGCCGCTGCCACATCCGGGAAGGCAAAGGAAAACCCCAGATCCTGGAGCGCCTTGGACGATGCTTTCTGGCTGTTGAGCAAAGAGGCCCCCAGTTCGCCCATCACCAGCTTCACCATGAATCCCGGGGCCGGGACCAGGGCCGGCCGGTGCAGTGCTTTTCCCAGGGCCCTGGCAAAATCCCGCTGCCGGACCGGTTCCGGACCCACCAGGTTGAACCGGCCACGGGCATCGGGTTTTTGTGCCAGAAAATCCGCCGCCCGCACCAGATCCTTGATGTGAATCCAGGGAAACCACTGCCGGCCGCTGCCCAGGGGGCCGCCGGCAAACCATTTGAAGGCCGGAGACATCACCGACAGAGCCCCGCCGTCCCCCAGAACCACGCCGCACCGCATGATGCTGACAACCGCACCGGCGCTTTCCGCTCCGAGGGCTTCCGCTTCCCAGTCCTTGCACACCCGGGCCAGAAAGTCGGATCCCGGCGCAGCATCCTCAAAGAGCAGCTGCTCTCTGGCATCGCCATAGATCCCCACCGCCGAGGTGCTCAAAAACCGCACCCGCCGGCCCGGGGTCAGGGCCGACACCAGATGCCGGGTAGTGAGGACCCTTGAGTCATAAATGGCCTGCTTGTATTTGCGGCTCCAGCGCCGGAAAATGTTCTGGCCGGCCAGGTTGACGATGAGGTCCGCCGACGGCACCCGGTCCTGCCACGCCCCGGTTTTCGTGGTGTCCGCCGATATCCATTCAAACCGGTCGAACTCACCGGTAAACGGGTGCGCAGCCGAAGTGCCCAGACCGGTCACATGCCGGTTCTGCTCCAGAAAATGCCGGGCCAGATATTTTCCCACAAAACCGGATGCACCGGTGATCAGTACACGTTCCATTGACTTTTCCTCTCTTTTTTCGGGTTGCATCCAATACCTTCACAGTAACCATGATTTAAAGATTCTCAACCGGATCTCCGGTTCGCCTGTGACGGCCTGTTTCCTGCTTTTTTTGCTGAGGACGGCTATTGGGTTTGACATTGGCAAGAATATCAGCTTACTTTACAGACATCAACCACAACATTGACAAGGAGGTTTCCATGATCGGAATCATCGGCAGCGGCAACGTCGGGGCCAACACCGCATTTTTTCTGGCGGAAAAAGGGGTGGACCATGTCACCCTCTTTGATATCCAGGACGGGCTTGCCCAGGGCAAGGCCCTGGACATGATGGAAGCAGCCCCCATCCGGGGCTACCGCACCGGCATCCTTGGCACAAATGACCCGGATGCGGTGCTGGATGCGGATATTGTGATCATCACCGCCGGGGCGGTGAGAAAACCCGGCATGGACCGGGACGCGCTTTTCAGGGAAAACCGGGAAATCGTCACCACCTATGCCAGAAAGATCACCCGGCCGGACACCAAGGTGATTGTCGTGTCTGAACCGGTGGACCTTCTCACCACGGTGTTTGCACAGCAGTCTTCCCTGCCGGCCCATCAGATCATGGGCCTGGGGGGTATTCTGGATGCCACCCGGCTGCGGTTTCTCATCGCCCGGGAACTGGGAGTTTCCATGGAGAATGTGGCCGCCCAGGTGGTGGGACGGCATACCGACGACATGGTCATCCTGCAGGACTACTGCTGCGTGTCCGGGGTGCCCATTGAAAATTTTCTGTCCACGGAAACCATCGCCGGGCTGTTCCACCAGACCCGCCAGGCCGGGGCCCTGATCGTGGAGCTGGCAGGCCGGGCCAGTGCCTATTACGGGCCGTCTGCCGTGGCCGCCGACCTGGCCGAAGCCATCTGCCGGGACACCGGCCGGGTCCTGTCCGTATCCCGGATGCTTTCCGGACAGTTCGGCATTCAGGGTGCGGCCCTGTCGCTTCCCTGCGTGGTCAACCGCAGCGGTGCGGCAACAGTTCTGGCACCCAAACTGGACAAAGATCAGGTGGATATCCTGACCGCCTGTGCAAGGACGATAAGACAAACCATCAAGGAGGACACCCATGCCTAAAGTAGCCATTATCGGTGCCGGCAACGTCGGTGCCACCGCTGTTTACTATATTGCGGAAAAAAACCTGGCAGACATCGTGATGGTGGATGTGGTGGAAGGCCTGCCCCAGGCCAAGGCCATGGATTACCTGCATGCCGCCCCCATGAGAAACTACAATGTGCATATTTCAGGCACCAATGATTACAAAGAGATCGCAGATTCAGATGTGGTGGTCCTGACCGCGGGTATCCCCAGAAAACCGGGCATGGACCGCATGGATCTGATGAAAATCAATGTGGATATCGCCAAAAAAGCCTCCCAGGCCATTGCCGAATACGCGCCCAACGCCGTTGTGGTGGTGGTGTCCAACCCCCTGGATGTCATTGCCATGGCCACCCTCCAGGAAACCGGATTCGCCCTCAAGCGGGTCATGGGCATGGCCGGGGTCCTGGATGCCACCCGGTTCCGGTACTTTATCGCGGAAAAGCTCAGGGTATGGCCCGGGGATGTCATGGCCATGGTGCTGGGAGGGCACGGCGACACCATGGTGCCCCTGCCAGGGTATACCCGGGTGAACGGGATTCCGGTCACCGAGCTGATCGAACCCGGTGACCTGGAAAAGCTCATCGCCCGCACCCGCACCGGCGGCGGAGAGATCGTATCTCTGCTCAAGCACGGGTCCGCGTTTTACGCGCCGGGCGCCTCAGCCGCCAAAATGGTGGAGGCGATCCTCAAGGATGAAAAACGGGTGGTGCCGGTGTCCGCCTACCTGCGGGGCGAATACGGGTACCAGGACATCTTTTTAGGGGTGCCGGTGCTTTTGGGGAAAAACGGGGTGGAAAAGATACTGGAACTCACTTTGACCGATGCGGAGAAAACCGCCCTGGATGCCTCGGCCAAAGCAGTGAAAGACGGGGTGGACACCTTGCGATCATTTTACTCGCCCGGATAACGGCGAAGCTTTTTTTTGTCTTTTTTGTGATACAGGTCAAAAAAAATCACGCTGTTGTTGGGGATGGGGCCGCAGTGCAGACGCCGGTTTTCCTTAAGGCACCGCTGGCACCAGTAATAAATGAGGCGGTAGTCCCGGCGGCCCACATATTTTTTGAGCCGGCCGTGATAAATGCCTTTCATTTTACCGTCTGATTTGGACGGGTCGACGAGCAGCCGGTCAATGGTTTTCCGGATGCGCGCATATCCCCTGGGATCTGTTTTCCCCACCCGGGACAGCTTGCCGGCAAACAGGTCGGTGGGATAGTACCGATGATTCACGGCAAATGGTGACGGTTGTATTTTATTCATGCCTGTATCATACCATCACAAACCATAGGGTCAATACCCCCAGGGAGGTCAGGGTCACGGGAATGCCCACGGCGGCATGCCGGAAAAATGAGATACGGATGCCGCAGGTCCGGGCCTGCTCCACCACAATAAGGTTGGCGATGGAACCCAGCAGAATCAGATTGCCGGCAAAGGTGCTGGACACAGCCAGGGTATACCACTGGACTGGATCTGCCGGATCCAGAAACGAGGTGAGCAGCATGGCCGCCGGCACATTGCTGAACAGGTTGCTCAACACCGCAGATATCCCGGTCAAAACCGGCAGGCGGGTCAGATGCAGGCCCATGCCGGCCAGGCCGGCCATCACCCGCTCCAGATACCCGCTGTGGGATATCCCGTGGATAATGATGAACAGGGCGCAGAACAACGTGATCAGATGCCAGTCCACCAGGCCCGTGATGGCCCGGGTTTTCATCTTCCGGCTGCACAGCAGCACCCCGGCGATGCTCATGGCGGCATATTCCCTGGGAACCGGGGTTAAAAACAGGAGCACCAGCACCCCCACCGCCAGCACCCCTTTGGCGGTCTGCCAGGGGTCAAATGGCTGTCCCGGGTCCATCGGGCCTGTTCCGGGGGAAGTTTCCAGGCCTTGAAACCGGCCCCGGAACATCCACAGAATGATCCCATATGCGGCGGCCAGGGCCAGCACCGACGGCGGGGCGCACCAGAAAAAAAAAAGGGCAAAATCCAGATTCCCGGTCTGGCCGATGAGCATGTTCTGGGGGTTGCCGATGATGGTGGCGGCAGACCCGATATTGCTGGAAACCGCAAGGCCGATGAGGAAGGGCACAGGATTCAGAGAGGCCTTCAAGAGTGCGACCGCCAGCACCGGGGTCAATGCAAAGCACACGATATCATTGGCCAGCAGTGCGGACAGCACTGCGCTCACCCCCATGACCATGCCCAGAAAAATCCGGGGCCGGTCACAGCAGGAAACGATTTTAACAGCCACCCAGGTATAGAATCCGCCCAGGCGCAACTGGGCGGAAAGGATCATCAGCGCGTACAAAAGCAGGATCGTGGGCAGGTGAATGGCTGCCACGGCCCCCTCCAGGGTCACCACCCCCGACACCACCATGGCGATGGCCCCCAGCAGGGCCACCCCCACCCGGTCGATGGCCAGTCCGGGAATTCTGCCCAGGGCGATGCCCAGGTAGGCTGCCCCGAAAATTGCGACCGCCAGCATACCGATACCCGTTCCTCTCCAGTAACGCATTATGGAACATAGCTTTTCCAGAAACGCACGTCGGAAAACGCCTAACAAGTATCGCTGCCATGGCATTATGTCAAGTCACAAATGGGGACAGGACGGCGCAGAACGCCGACCATTCAGGCGCACACCGCCCCCGGTGGGGGACATGTCCGCCTGCCGGGGACGCTCAGGGTCTGACGACTCTGCAGAGTGCCGCCCGGGGCTACGGGGTGCAAGGGTCTTCCGGCTCCGTGCTGAGGCCGTTCACCGGGTGTTTCACCGTCCAGTGCCGGGGGGGTGCCTGGGGGTCGAATCCCATTCTGATGTGTCTG
>DATHSR010000427.1:0-4221 GCA_035464035.1 Desulfotignum sp.
AGGCATTGACCACTGAAAAACCGCTGCGGTTTCTTCAGGACTATCAGGTGGAAAAACCGCTGGGAACCGGTCCGTTCATGCTGCATGACTACCAGAAAGGCGCGTATATCCACATGACGAAAAATCCCCATTTTTTCGGACAGGGCCAGACCATCGGCGACCTGACTCTCGGGCCTTATGTGGAGCACATTCTGTTCAACATCTACGGCACATCGGATGTGGCCATTCTGGCCCTGAAAAAAGGGGATATTGACTATTACTGGTGGGATATCCAGCCGGGATATCTACAGGATCTGGAGAAAAATGCAGCCATTGATCTGCATTTCAACAAAAAAAGTGCCCTGTATTATCTGGGATTCAATCTGCGCAGGCCCCCGTTTGATGATAAGGTGCTGCGCCAGGCCGTGGCCACTTTGGTGGACAAGCAGTTCATCATGGACCGGATCCTCCAGAACCACGGCAATCCCATGCATTCCATTGTGCCGGCCGGCAACCATTTCTGGCATAATCCCGAGGTGAGAAAATATGGCGACGGCATGGATCAGGACCAGCGCATCAAGGCCGCCTGGCAGATGCTTTCCGATGCCGGATATTCCTGGAGAGTGCCGCCGGTGGCAGAAGACGGCAGCGTGACAAAGCCGTCGGATATTCTGCTGCCGTCCGGCGAAAGGATGGAGAGAATTGTGATTCTGACACCGCCGGCAGATTATGACCCCAAACGGGCCTTTGCCGGCACCATGATCCAGGAATGGCTCAGGCAGATAGGAATCCCGGCATTTGCCAGGCCCATGGCCTTCAATTCCCTGCTGGAAACCGTCAAGGGCAAGCATGATTTTGATGCGTTTGTCCTGGGATACGGCAAACTGGATCTGGACCCGGACTATCTGGGGTCTTTTTTTTCATCCAAAAATGACAATCCCAGGGACTGGAACATGAGCGGGTACCGGAATCCGGAGTTTGACAAACTGGCGGACCAACAGCGGCTGACAGTGGATGTGGCGGCCCGCCGGCAGATGATTTTCAAAATGCAGGAGATGCTTTTGGAAGATGTGCCCTACTATCCGCTCTATAACCCCCACATCATCGAAGCCACCGTGAACAAGCGGTTTTCAGGCTGGGTCGACCGGGTGGACGGCATCGGCAACATCTGGTCCCTGTGCGTGGTCAGGCCCGGGAAATAGCTTGAGAAAACAGTTGAGACAATATGGCTAAACCAGGGTATATTCTGGCCAAACTGCTGGAGATGGGGGTCATTTTTTTTGTGATCCTCACGATGCTGTTTTTTTTATTCCGCCTGTCTCCGGGAGATCCCATATCCAAGATGGTGGACCCCATGCTCACGCCGGAAGATATGGCCCACCTGATTCAGCAGATGGGGCTGGACCGGCCCATGTGGGAGCAGTATCTGATCTATGTGAAAAATTTTTTCACCGGCAGTTTCGGGGTTTCCTTTCATTACGGGGAGCCGGTTTCCCGCATTATTGTCGACAAGCTCAAGTGGACCATTCTGCTGTTCACCACCTCCACGGTTTTGGCGGCGTTTGTGGGGGTGTTCTTAGGCAAGATCGCGGCCTGGCGGAAAGGGTCCCGTCTGGACAACGTCATGTCTATATCCGCCCTGGTGTGCTACACCCTGTTTATTCCCTGGTTCGCCCTGCTGCTGCTGTGGATTCTCGGGTTCAAACTGGGGCTGTTTCCGCTGGGAGGGGTGCTGTCACCGGAACTGTGGGTCACCAGTGCCCCCTTGTACTTACGGATACTGGATGTCCTCCATCACCTGACGCTCCCGCTGATGACCCTGTTTGTGATCAATCTGGGGTCTTATCTGCTGCTGATGCGGTCGTCCATGCTGTCGGTTCTCAGGGAAGATTATATCATCACGGCCCGGGCAAAGGGATTGAGCGAAAAAGTGATCCGTAATAAGCATGCCGCCAGAAATGCGGCGTTGCCTGTGATCACCTCTGTGGGGCTCTCCCTGGCCTTTTCAATCAACGGCGGGGCGTTGACCGAACAGATCTTCACCTGGCCCGGCATCGGCCGGGAACTGATATTTGCGGTGAGCAACAACGACTATCCCCTGGCCCAGGCCTGTTTTCTGCTCATCGCCCTGGTGGTGCTGTGCGCCAACCTGATTGTGGATCTGCTGTACGCCTGGCTGGATCCCCGGATTACGTATTAGCCAAAGGATGCCCCTGTGCTGACCAAACATTTCCTGCTGCGGTTTTACAACGGATGGCTGATTTTCATCAAAAACCCTCTGGGAAAAACCGGCATGGTCATTCTGGCCTGTTTCATGGTGATGGCCATGGCGTCTTTTGTTGTTCCCCTCATCGACCCCATGTACCACCCCATGACCGGGATCGACCCGGATATCAGACTGTCCACCGGTCCGAGCCTCACCCATTGGCTGGGGACGGACAATGTGGGCAGAGACATTCTGTCCCAGCTGCTGGAAGGCGCCAAGGTGGCGTTTATTGTCGGACTGTCCGCCGCTTTTTTCAGTATTGTCATCGGGACCCTCATCGGCATGACCGCCGGCTATACCGGCGGGCTTGTGGATGCATTTCTCATGCGGATCGCCGACATCATCATGGTGCTGCCGTCTCTGGTGATTCTGCTGATTCTGGCCTCGCTGTTCGGGCAGTTCAATATCTGGATCATCGTGTTCATCATTGCCATCATGCGGTGGCCGGCGGTGTCCCGGGTGATCCGTTCCCAGACGCTTTCTTTGAAGCACCGGCCGTTTATCGAGGCCTCCCGGGTGGCCGGGGCCTCCCATCTGCGGATCATTTTCCGTCATATCATGCCCAATGTACTGCCCCTGGCCTTTCTGTACATGACTTTCCGGGTTACCGCCGCCATCCTGGTGGAGGCGGCCCTGTCTTTTCTGGGATTCGGCGATCCCAGCCAGGTGAGCTGGGGCATGATGCTCCAGTGGGTCTGGAAATCCGGGCATATGTTCCAGGCACCCTACTGGCTCATTCCGCCAGGACTGTGCATCTCGCTTCTGACCCTGGCGTTCTACATGCTGGGCCGGGCCATGGACGAGGTGCTGGATCCCCGGCTGCGGAAGGAGGGGCGGAACTGATCCCATGACGCTGCTATCGGTAAAAAATCTGACCATCGGGTATGAGACCCAAAAAGGGATGCTCAAGGCGGTGGACAACATCAGCTTTGAGCTTGAAAAAGGCAGCCCGTTGGGGTTTGTGGGGGAGTCAGGATGCGGCAAGACCACCATCGGCATGGCCCTGATGGGGCTGTTGCCGGACAATGCCGTGATTCTGCAAGGAAGCATCCGTTTTCAGGGCAAAGATCTGGTCACCTTGACGGAAAATCAGTGGCAGAAGGTCCGGGGAGCCAAAATCGCCATGATCTTCCAGGCCGCCATGAATGCCCTGAATCCGGTATTCCGGGTGGATGACCAGATCAGAGAAGCCATTGTCACCCACCAGCCCGATATCTCTGAAAAAGAGCTGTCCGCCCGGTTGAAGGCATTGTTCGACCTGGTGGATATCCCGGCCCGGCGGATGACCGATTACCCCCATGAATATTCGGGCGGCATGAAGCAGCGGGCGGTTATCGCCATGGCCCTGGCCTGTGATCCGGACCTGATCGTTGCCGATGAACCCACCACCGCGCTGGATGTCATTGTCCAGGATCAGATCCTCAGGGAGATCAAGACCGTGCAGCAGCAGACCCATGCCGGGCTTATCTTCATTTCCCATGATATTGCCGTGGTGGCTTCGGTGTGTGATCAGATCTGTGTGATGTATGCCGGGCAGATCGTTGAAACCGGAACCAGAAAAGAGGTGTTCAAGTCCCCCCGGCACCCGTATACCAGGAGTCTTTTGGGATCCTATCTGTCTTTGGACAATCTCAACGATATCCGGATTCCAAAGATGCAGGAAACCCCGGATCTGGTGTCCGACATCAGATCATGCCGGTTTGCCGCCAGCTGCAGTGCCTGCACAGGGGCCTGTGCTGACAGCGTTCCCGGCTGGATTGACATTTCCCCCACCCACAGGGCGCTGTGCTGTGAACCAGAGGTCATCAGAAAAGATTATGGGAAACATTGACGCAAAAAAGATGCCCCTGGTTGAACTGAAAAATGTGACCAAGGCATATTCCCCGAAAAAAGGCCTGTTTTCTGGGTCCCGCAGCAAAGTTCTGGCCCTCAACGGCATCGATCTGAGTATCGAAACTGGAGAGATTTTCGGTCTG
>DATHSR010000428.1:0-4068 GCA_035464035.1 Desulfotignum sp.
TGCCTCTTTGGTCACCTGTTCCCACTCTTTTTTTGAAACAATGGGGGCGGTCATGACCCGGGAAATGAAAACAGCGGAAGGTTCTTTCAACTCAAATACCACTGTATGGGCGTCCAGGGCCCGGGCATCTTCAATGATATCCCAGTCATTGTTATACCGCGGAATTTTGAAATCGGAGAACAGCTGCCGGGTGAACAGCACGTCTTCACTGGTGAAATCAGACCCGTCCGACCATTTGGCTTTTCTGAGCCTCACGGTATAGGTCAGATTTTTTTCATCATACACCGCATCCTGTTCCGCCAGCCAGGGAATCATTTCCAGGGTCTGGGGATGACGGCGGAAAAGCGGTTGATAGATCTGTGACAGGATGTTGCGGGAATTGGCATCGGTCCCCAGCCAGATGTTCAAAGACTTGGGTTCCTCGGGCAATCCGATTTTCAGAAAAGCGGTGTCTTTGGACTGGCTGCATGAGTACAGCACAGCAGCGGTCATCACCAGCACCACCGCTGTGATCACCACCGAACCGGTTTCAGACCACCTACTGCATAACTGCTTGAATCGACGCATTGTTTTTTTCCGGGCGTGTCCCACTGATTCTCTCCTCAATAAAATCCACCACCTTGATTTCCAGTTTCTGATTGTTGAACCGGTTGATCCGGGGGATGCCGCCCGGGCTGATGCAATTGATCTCAACCAGTTTGTCGCCTATGATGTCAATACCCACAAAATACAGCCCGTCCTGCCGCAACTTGGGTTTGATGCGGTGACAGATCTCCTCCTGGGCCGGCGTGATCTCATGTTTAAATGCCAGTGCGCCGGCATGGACATTGGTGCGGAAATCTCCGGACACCGACTTTCTGCCCATGGCGCCCAGGATCTCTCCGTCCAGCAGCAGTATCCGGACATCCCCTTCTTCCTTTACCTGCTTCAAATACTCCTGCACCATGATGGGCTGGCGCTCCGGATAGGGCTTTCCCGCCTTGACATAGTAATTGATCAATGAATTGAGATTTTCCTGGTCCTGGTTGCTGACCTTGATCACTCCGTGCCCCCCATGGCCATGCAGCGGTTTGATCACCATGGCCCCGCCAAAATCATCGATGATTTTTTTCAGGCGGCTGGGGTCTCTGGACACATGGGTTTCAGGAATAATCTCGGGGAAATTGAGAATATAGGCCTTGCTGCTGCAGTTGAGCTGCCCCAGGGTATTGTTCACCAGAAACACCCGGTCACTCACCGGGCCTAAAAACTCGATGGCCTCATAGTTGAGGGGGGGGTCTTTTCTTAAAAACAGCACATCCAGATCGGTAACGGTTTCAAAGATCAATTCATCCCGGTCCAGGCACCGGATCAGATCCGCCCAGTAGGTCGGCAGAGCCTGGTCTTTGTCCACCGAGATATGGCGCATTCTTGCCACCACCTCATTTTTGCGGACATAAAGATCATGGGGCTCGAGAAAAAAGACCTCATGTCCCCGCTGATTGCACTCATACATGATTTGGGCCGTGGTGTCCCAGACCGGATCAATCTGGCGTAAATCATCCATCAGAAAAGCGATATCCATGATACCTGGTCACCCCCCCCAACATCTGCATCTTCCGGTTTTGGAAACGCTGCGCATTTTCCCTTTGTAAGGCAACCCGGCGAAATTGTCAAACCCTTGCACAAATTTAATGAAAATCAAGACAAAACTGACAGATTGGTGTATTCTTGCCAACCGAAAACGATGACACCGCATCACGCATAAGGATCATATTGTGAAACAAACCCTTTTCATTCAGTTTTACGGCCAAACCGGCAGCGGGTGGTTTGATCTGTGCAACGGTTTTTCAGACACCTGGGACCTGTGCAAAAACATGGGAGAGATGGTATGGGTGCCTCTGGAACAGACCCCGGACAGATGGTACGATGAGGCTGCCTATGATCTTGTTCCCCTTCCCATAGAAAAAGGCACCGTGTATGTCAGTGCCAGTTATGTGAACCAGTTGTATCAGGCTTACCTGTGGGCCGTTGCCTGCCCTGAAATACAGGTTGTGGTGGGCGGTCCGGTGGCGGCGGAACGGTATGCAGCGGCATCGGGCTGGCATTCGGTCCACTTCAAGGTTGAAAAACCTTTGCCCCCCAACCTGACCTTGACCGGTCAAAGCGTTGAAAGCCTGTTCAATGTTCCCGAATTTTCAGGCCACTGGCACCTGGAGATACCCCGGCTAATTCCAGCAGGAAACCGGATCTATTTTTCCTATACCCTGGAAAATCAATGCTACTGGAAAAAATGTCCGTTCTGCTCCATAGCCCAGCATTCTGCCGCACATTTCAGGAAACGCAGGGTACTGGATCTGGCCTTTACGGACATGGATTACAGGGGCCACAAAATCGTCCGTCTCAATACCGGTTCCATGACCCCGGACCATATCCGGAACCTTTTGCCCGCCCTGCCGGTGGCGCCCGATATGGAATACCGGTTTTTCATGCGGGCGGCGGCGGCGGAAACCCTTGCCATGAAAGATGCGGTGGCAAGGATGGGAGATCAGATTCCCGACTGCACCCTGGGATTCGGCATAGAATTTCCCTCAGACCGCATGTGGCGATATCTGAACAAGGGAACCCGCATGGAAGAAGTGATACAGACCCTTGAATTCTGCACCCGAACCGGTTTCAAGGTCAACGCCAACATGATTCTCGGGTGGAACAACCTGGTGGACCAGGATCTATACGACCTGGAGCAATTCATGCAGGGCCTTTCCCCGCAGACGGTCACCACCCTTCAGCTGCGCTGGCTGTTCGCCCACCCCTATACCCCTGTGTATGACACCTATGACGGCATTGAAAACAGTATCCGCCTGGGGCCGTTCAACTGCGGTTTCAATGTTTCAGTCGATTTGCACCAGCAGCAGCTGAATCTGGCTGCGGCCGGGATCATCAAAACCATTTGTGAAAAAAAGGGGATCCAGCTTCAGGGCTATGGGAATTTGAAGAAAGGTCAAAATGGCTGACCGGACAACAAATATTTGCTTGACAATGAATAAAAATTGTCATTGGATGGCCCATGGCGTTCTTTTTCCTTGGTGAATGTCATCACCAGGCGGCCAGGGGAGTGCACGTAACCTCAAAGAGTCACGATATCATATGGGGTGCTTTTGATGCCTTTATTCCATGTCATCCCCGGATTGGTTCACCGATATGTGCCCTGTGCGTGGGTGGTGCTCATCTGTCTGATCGGCGGGGTTCCCTGCAGTTTTTCCCAGGAAGCGACCATCACCAATCATCTGGGCATGACATTTATCCGGGTGGCGCCCGGCACCTTTCAGATGGGCAGCCCTGAAACGGAACCCCACCGTAAATCCAATGAACCGCGGCACCGGGTCGAGATCACATCCGCTTTTTACCTCCAGGAGACCGAAGTAACCCTTGAACAGTGGCAGGCTGTGATGGGAAAAAGCTGGCTTCTGAAACGCAGGGGCGGACCCCGGACACCGGTGACCCGGGTCTCGTTCTATGACTGCCAGAAATTTATCAGAAAACTCAACAAGGCCGGGACAGCTCAATACCGGATCCCCACAGAGGCGGAATGGGAATATGCCTGCAGGGCCGGTACCGACACCGCCTACAGCTGGGGAGATGATACGGACTGTTCCCTGGCCATGTACGGCAACAGCCTGAACCGGCATGCGGTCTGCAGCCCCTATTACCGGTCCAAAGGACTGCCGGTGAACATGCCGGCGCCGGTCAAATCCTTTGCGCCCAACCCATGGGGATTCTATGACATGCACGGCAATGTCTGGGAATGGTGCAGCGATGAATACACCGATGATATCCGTGAACCGGGCGTAAACACCTATGACCTTTTCTCTGCCCGGCCCAGGGTGCGCCGGGGCGGCAGCTGGTACCTGTATGACCGGTTCATGCGAAGCGCCAACCGCACCTATGCCCATCCCGGGGCCAGATTTCACACAACGGGATTCAGACTGATCATCGAGACCCCCTGATGCAGACAAAACTGTTGCGGCTTGTCAACCTTTATGAAGAAGAAATCAGCCTGTTTTTGTGGACAGCCGCCCTGCTGTTTAT
>DATHSR010000429.1:0-2455 GCA_035464035.1 Desulfotignum sp.
GACAAAATTTTCAAGGTCTGCTGAAAATGTGCCATCCGCCAGTACGGCTTCAATAAAATCAGCCAGGCCCTTCTCATAGGCACGGTTCGGATCTGTCCAGGAGGTATGCACCTTGGCTTCTTTGACCGCTTTTGCCATATAGGCACAGATCCTTTCCAGATCAATGGGCCAGGCCCCGACCAGGGTCTGGTATAACAGGTATTCGGTATTGGCATCCGGCACGGCACCAGAACGGTGGCGGGCATTATTGGCAGCCCATCTGCAGACCGCATCCGCCCATGGGTCCGGTATCTCGGAAAGCAGGGCCAGCCGGGCCCGGACATCTTCGCTGCGCTTGGTATCATGGGTGGTGGAAGCCAGCAGTCCCAGCGGATGTTCTTTTTGTACACGGGCACAGGCCGCATGAAACTGCCGGAGAGTTACACTGAATCGGCCGGGATCTCCTCCCACCTCATTGAGGCAGATCAGGCGGTGGTAGCGGTAAAAAGCGGTATCTTCCACGCCCTTGGCCATGGCCGGCCCGGTCAACTGCTGGAACCGCATGGCCAGTTCTGCCTCCAGTGCCCCACTGGTCTGCAGCAGAAGCAGGTCTTTGAAAAACAAAAACAATTCCGGATCAAGGTCTGTCAGCACCATTGCAGCACCTTCAATGGCCGCGTTGATATGGTATTCGTCCTCTTTGGACACCCGGTTGCCGAAGGCAGACACATACGACCGGTACACCGGAAAATGGATGGCTGCCTGGCACAGGACGCTTTGCAGCGCCTGTCGGGAATAGTCCCTGTGGCGCCGGTGCCTTTCACAGATCTCTTCAAACAGGCTGGTGAGGCGGCTGATTTCACTTTGCAGAATCGTGGTGAGCACCAGGTGCTTGCATTCATGGACCAGCGCTTCAAACGGTTGTTGTGCTCCTGTAAAATCCGCATACAGCTGTGTGAGCCCGTCCTCGGATGCAGGATTTACAAACAGCCCCCCTGCAAGGTTCATGAAATCATATCCTGTGGTGCCGGCAACAGGCCAGTCTGATGGCAGATGTTCTCCGGGTTCAAGAATTTTTTCCACCACGATCCAGGTACCGGGACAGGCGGTTTGCAGCCGGTGAAAATACTGGACAGGGTCCCGCAGACCGTCCGGATGGTCAATGCGCAGCCCCTGGACCCATCCCTTTTTCACCCAGGACATTACCAGGGCATGGAAAGCAGCAAACACCGTTTTGTTCTCAACCTGAATACCTGCCAGATCACTGATGTCGAAAAACCGCCGGTACCCCAAGTCGGTATTCGCCATCCGCCAGAAAGCCAGCCGGTAATGCTGCTGTTCAATGAGCGTATCCAGGGCATCTGGATCATGGTTCAGGCGTGTCACCTCTGTTTTGATGCATGCTTTTTTTGATCCGCCATCTTCCCCTGCCCTGGACAATATTTGGGCCGCACTGGAAGGTGCCACAGGGAACACATGGTCATGATAATGAATAGCAAAATTCCCGTCTTCATATGACAACCGCAGTTCACCATCCTCAAGGATACGGCCGTAGTGATTTCCCAAAACCGGTAGAAGAAGCTTGCCGGGCCAGCGGTTAGCCCCACTGTACCAGTCCACATCAAAAAACCCGGCAAAGCGGCTGGACGGTCCATTCTCCAGCAGATCCCACCACCAGGGATTCTGCCGCCCGGCAACGGCCATATGGTTGGGCACCACATCGATCATGTGCCCAAGCCCTGCGGCAAGAATGGTTTCACACATGCGGGCATGGGCCTGGGTTCCTCCGAGTTCCGCGTTTACCTGTGCGGGATCCACGATATCATAGCCGTGGGTGCTGCCGGCAGCCGCCTGGAGGTATGGGGAGGTATACAGATGACTGATACCCAGATCATACAGATAGGTCACAATCGCTGCGGCCTGGTCAAAGCCGAACCCGGCATGCATCTGGAGCCGGTAGGTGGCAGCCGGTTCATATTTCATGGCGCAGCACCACCAGGGAACGGGCCGCAACCATGGTCGTATCCCCTGCCTTGAGTGTCGGGGGCTTTTCTTGCCACCCGGTTTCCGTATCGATTTCCTTTATCCAAAGATTGCCATAATCCGGTCCGGGAATCTTAAATTGGAGTGAGTCATGAAAGGCATTGAAAATCAGGTAAAAATTGTCATCAGTGACGGGTTCCCCCCGGGGATTGGGATTGGGAATGGTGGCACCATTCAAAAACACCCCCAGGGATTTTGTAACCCCCACCCCCCAATCCTCTTCAGCCATCTGTTCTCCTTCCATGGTGAACCACTTGATGTCATCCACCTCGCTGCCATGAATCGAGCGGCCATGAAACCAGCCCCGGCGGCGGAAAACAGGGTGATCTTTGCGATACTGAATAAGTTTGCGGCAAAAATAATGGAGTGATTCGTCCACAGTTTCCCAGTCGTACCAGGAAATGTCATTGTCCTGGCAATAGGCGTTGTTGTT